>CANGEH010000034.1 GCA_947452665.1 Caulobacteraceae bacterium | reverse complement strand
GTCTGCCAGCGGATGATTTCAGAAACCATATTGGGGATCAAGGACGGATCAGCCTTGAGCTTGGCGTATTGCTCAGGAAAATCATGCATGGCCAGCACGCCGCCCGAGATCGAATTGCGCGTGGTGTCATTGCCGCCAACAATCAGCAAGATCAGATTGCCCAAGAACTCCATCGGATCCTTGACCATGTCCTTAGTGTCGGGATTGTGGGCCAAGAGTGAGATGAAATCGAATTTTGGCGGCTCGGCGGCGCGCTGGTGCCAAAGATTGACAAAATAGGCCAGGCACTCGTGCAGCACTTTTTCGCGGTGCGCCATATCGACCGCAACACCAACCGTCTCGGATGTGGTGACCACATCGGACCAGTAGGGCAAAAGGCGCCGGTCTTCCCAAGGGAAATCAAACAAGGTTGCCAGCATCTGGGTCGTCAGCTCGATTGAGACACGGTCGACCCAGTTAAAGGTCTCATTGAGGGGCAGGCTATCGAGTATGGCGCCGGCCCGCTCACGGATCAGGACTTCAAGGTCCTGTAGGCGGCTGGGAGAGACCGCAGGCGTCGTGGCCTTGCGCTGCACATCATGCTTGGGCGGGTCCATAGCAATGAAATTGGACGGCGAAAATCCAGGTGGGTTGTCGCCTATGACAATATCGCGGTCCGACGAGAACACCTTGTGATTAGTATCCACAGCCATAATGTCGTGGAACTTGGTGATCGACCAATAGGGCCCAAACATGCTGTCTGGCGTATAATGGACAGGGGATTCTTGGCGCAGGCGCCGGAAATATTCCAGATGCGCCCCGCTTTGAAACAGCTCAGCGCGGCTGGGGTCGAGGGTTTCTAGCGGCAAGGCCCAGGGATCATTCAGCCCAGCCTGATTTAGCGGTGAATTGCCGTCCATCTTGCACTCCCGTTCCTTGCCTTCTGTATTCGAGGCTTGAACGCAGTGCAGGACCGGAAGGCCAGATTGTCAACTGGTTTTGCGCCGCGACACTTGGGCCTAGAGCCCTTCAATCGGACAATTGCGGGCTTCGAGCACAGGGCGCAGGGCATAAAACGCCGCCGGCGTCTTCATCAGGGGTATGCGCGGATGCAGGTGGTGAATAACGTGGAACTGCATGCCCATGGAGCCAATATTGCCCACCAGACTGCGAAAACCGCGGGTGTCCCGATAGCGGCCCGTTTCCAGCGCTGGATGATGCGGCGCCCAGCTGAGATAAAAGCCAATATAGGTCGCTGCAATATGACGCGGCAGCCACCAGATCAGGGCTGCCTCCAGAGCGTGGCCGGTCAGGGCACAGGCAAACAATACCGCAAGATACGTTAATTGCAGACCTAGGGCCTCAAGCATGGCGAGACTGGCTTGCGGCGTGCCCAGCCTTTGTAAGGTTGCGGCATAAGATGTTTGGGCCTGACCACCTGGCTGGCGATTGCGCAGGCTGCTGACCAAAAAGGCCCAGGCCGACGGCGCGCGGGTGTGGATGTCGGGATCAAGCTCGGAATGGTTGGTATGTTTGTGGTGTTCCAGATGTGTCAGCTTGAGCATACGATAGGGCAGGACTAGGGGCAGGGTGGAGACATGCCCGACCAGTTCATTTAGCCAGCGCAGCGGCTCGCCAGGCCGACCAATTATATCGTGCTGAGCCTCGTGCGAGGGCAGATAGCTGAGCATGACGTTTAGGGTCGCAATCGGAAAAGCGGCCCATAGCGTCAGATGGCCAAACAAGACCAGTGGCCAAAGCGATAGCCAGACGACCAGATTACAAAGCCCCCAAGTTACGGAGCCCCAGGGCACTATACCGCTAAACCGGCGCGCAATCTCGCCCTCCAGCCGCATCAGCTCCTGGCTGGACAGTGTCTTTAGGGTCGCGGGATCAAGGGCGGGTGCGGTCATTGGGCAGGGGTCTTCCATACGGCATAAACGCCCCAAGAGCCGCCAATCATGAGGCCCAGAACCAGGGACCAGGGCGAGCCAGCAGGATTAACACCAAGCTGTTTGATCGTCTGGTCAATCAAGGGGGCTATAAAGCCTATGCCAAACAAGAAGGGCATATTGCGCATCAAAAAGGCGATAAATTTCATACCCATAGCCCCTTGGCCAAGTCCATCTTGCGACCTTGGTCCAAAATTACCTGACGTGGGCGTCACTTTCAATGGGCAAGGCCCACAACGAATTTGCCAAGCCTGTCTTGAACTCGGCGACAGGCTTGGTCATGGTGACTTTAGAGCCGTGAGGCCCCTTCGAGCTGACCTTCATTTTGAAAGGCCCTATTGTGCGTAAAACCTTGACCCTTCTGGCCGCGCTGGCGACCTGCCTTGCCCCGGCTGCTGTCTTAAGCGCGCAACCGGCCGATACCCTGATCTGGGGCGGGCCGGTCTATACGGCTGAGGATACAAGTCCAAAGGTCGAGGCCGTTGCGGTTACCAATGGCAAGATCAGCTATGCCGGGACCAGGGCAGGGGCAGAGGCCCTACGCAGCCCCAAGACCCAGATTATCGATCTTAAGGGCGCGGCCCTGTTCCCTGGCTTTACCGACAGCCATGTGCACCTAGGCGGCATAGGCGAGCGTGAACTGACCCTGAATCTGGAAGGGTCGGGCTCAGCGGCAGAGGTTGTGGCCCGGCTCAAGGCCTGGATGGCGACCCTAGCCCCTGGCGAGGTGGTGGTGGGGCGCGGCTGGATCGAGACCGGCTGGCCTGAAAAGCGGTTTTTGAGTGCGGCCGATCTGGATGCGGTTTCACCGAATAATCCGGTCTTGATGGAGCGGGCCGACGGGCATGCCATTGTCGCCAATAGCCTAGCCCTAAAACAAGCGGGGATTAATGCCCAAACCAAGGCCCCGTTTGGCGGCGCGATCCTAAAAGATGATCAAGGCCAATTAACCGGGATACTGGTTGATAATGCGATGGAACTGGCCACAAGACTTGTACCCGCGACAACGGAGGCCTTTCGAATCAAGGCGCTCAAGACCGGCATGGCGGTTGAGACCGCCTATGGCTGGACCGGCGTTCATTTTATGAGCGCGCCCTGGGCCGATATTGAGGCGCTGGAAGTCCTGGCCAAGGCCGGTCAAGCCCCCTTGCGGGTCTATGCGGCGGTGGACCGCGATGATGCCGACAAGCTGTTTGCCTCTGGTCCTCGCAGCGTCGCCGATGGCCGCGTGGTCACCCGCATGCTTAAGCTTTATGCCGATGGTGCGCTTGGCTCACGCGGCGCGGCCCTGTTTGCGCCCTATAGCGACCGACCTGACACCTCTGGCTTAATGAAACTGACACCCGACGATACCCGACCCATATTGGCCCGTGCAGTGAAGGCCGGTTTGCAGGTCGGCACCCACGCGATTGGCGACCGGGGAAATGCCGTGGTGTTGGACCTCTATCAAGAAGCCCTGCCCAAGACAGGCCCTAGCCTACGCTGGCGGATTGAACATGCCCAGCATATCCGCCCGATCGATATTCCGCGCCTTGCAAAACTAGGCGTCATAGCCTCCATGCAGCCTAGTCATGCGATTGGCGACCTGCATTTTGCGCCATATCGCCTAGGCCTTGAGAGGCTAAAAGGCGCTTATGCTTGGAACAGCCTGACCCAGTCGGGCGCAATTATTGCGGGGGGATCAGATTCCCCGGTTGAGCGCGGCGCGCCCTTGATTGAGTTTTATGCCGCCGTCGCACGCAAGGACCTTAAAGGCAATTCCGGTCCAGGCTGGCACCCCGAAGAGGCCTTGTCACGCCGCGATGCCTTGCGCCTCTTTACGGTCAATGCCGCCTATTCGCGGTTTGAGGAAAAGGCCTTGGGCACAATTTCGGTCGGTAAACGCGCGGACCTGACGGCATTTAACATCGATATCATGACCGTGCCCGAGGCCGAGATCCTTAAAGGCCACGCCGTCCTGACCATGGTCGATGGCCAGGTGGTCTATCAAGCGCCTTAGGCGGCAGACCCATTGACCATTTAGCGCGCATGTTAATGGCATGCCGCTACCTCGATAAACCGCCAAAGGACTTTGCCCTCTAATAGGTATTATGGGCAATCTTAGGCGCGTGTGCCAATGCACAGCGCCAGAGCCTGAATAGGCAAATGCCCTAGACGAGGCCCAAAAAGTCCTTCTTGCCGATCTCCACGCCGTTATGACGCAAGATGTCAAAGGCTGTGGTCAGGTGAAAATAGAAGTTTGGCATGGCCTGTTCGAGCAAATAGGTCCGGCCCTTGACGATGCTGGATTCGCCGCGGCGCACCAGCGTAATATCCTTGTCCTCCGAGCCGTCAATCTGATCGGCGCTAAACCCCTCGACAATAGCAAGGGTCTTTTCTGCCCGGGCAATCAGCTCGGGGAAACTGGTCTCTGTATCGGCAAAAACGGTCAAATCCGCCCCCGCCAGGCGGGCTGTACAGCCCTTGGCAAAATCAGTGCAAAGATGGATCTGACGGTTAAATGGCAGCATATCCGGATAGAGGCGTGCCTGGATCAGGGCGGATGGGTCAATATTGCGCGCCGCGCAATGGGCGTTTGCCTTGTTTAGGATCCCGACCAAGGCCCGTAGACCTTGCGCGAAAACTGGCGCGGACGCCTGATACATGGAAATCTGCATGCCAAACCCTCACATGGCCTTAATGACCCAAGGAGAGAGCCTACTGATCTGAACGCGACTTGTCGCCCGAAAGCTTGCGCCATTTTTTTAGGTCTCGGCAAACCTTCAATTTATTCGCCCTTGCCCTCTGGCATTAGGGTATGAGATTTCAAAACCATAAGAGGCGTGAGGAAAGCCAGATGTCAGCCACAACCGGACTGGACTTTGCCTTGGGCGAGACCGCTGATGCGATCCGCGAGACCACGGCGCGGTTTTGTGCCGACCAGATTGCGCCTCGCGCCGCCGAGATTGATGCGACCAACACGTTTCCGCGCGATCTTTGGCCGCAAATGGGCGCGCTTGGTCTGCATGGCATTACAGTTGAGGAAGACTGGGGCGGGCTTGGCCTGGGCTATCTTGAACATGTCGTGGCGATGGAGGAGATCAGCCGCGCCTCGGCCTCGGTCGGACTATCTTACGGTGCCCATTCCAATCTCTGCATTAATCAGATCCGCCGCTGGGGCACGCCCGAGCAAAAGGCGCGCTATCTGCCAAACCTGATTTCCGGTGTCCATGTCGGCTCTCTGGCCATGAGCGAGGCAGGCTCTGGGTCCGATGTGATGAGCATGCAATTGCGGGCCGATAAAAAGGGCGATTGCTATGTGCTCAATGGCACCAAATTCTGGATCACCAATGCCCCCCATGCCGATACCTTGGTTGTCTATGCCAAGACCGGCCCTAACGGCGGCGGCAAGAGCATTACGGCCTTTTTGATCGAGAAGGGCTTTAAGGGCTTTAGCGTCTCCAAAAAGCTCGACAAGATGGGCATGCGCGGGTCCGACACGGCCGAACTGGTGTTTGAAGATTGCAAAGTTCCGGCCGAAAACATTATGGGGCCGCTCGGCGGCGGCGCGGGCGTTCTGATGAGCGGGCTAGACTATGAGCGCGCTGTGCTGGCGGCTGGACCACTTGGGATTATGCAGGCGGCCCTAGATGTTGTTTTGCCCTATGTTCGCGAGCGCAAGCAATTTGGCAAACCGATTGGCAGCTTTCAGCTGATGCAGGGCAAGATTGCCGACATGTATGTCGCGCTCAATTCTAGCCGTGCCTATGTCTATGCCGTCGCCAAGGCCTGTGATGCGGGCATGACCACGCGATTTGATGCGGCGGGCGCAATCTTGATGGCCAGTGAAAACGCGGTCAAGGTCTCGCTCGAGGCGATCCAAGCCCTTGGCGGCGCTGGCTATACCCGCGAATGGCCTGTTGAGCGACTGCTGCGTGATGCCAAGCTCTATGACATTGGCGCCGGTACTAATGAGATACGCCGGTTCTTGATTGGGCGGGAGCTCTTGGGCTCATGACCGTTCTTGCCTCAAACATCCAGCCCAGCTCAAAGCTTTTTCAAGCCAATGCGGCCCTGAACCAAGGTCTGGCCGACCAGCTTCGTGAGCGAGCAGCCCTCGTCGCCCTTGGCGGTCCAAAATCGGCGCGAGATCGGCATGAAGCGCGGGGCAAGCTGTTGCCGCGTCAAAGGGTTGAGCGCCTGCTTGATCCCGGCGCACCGTTTTTGGAGTTAGGCGCCCTGGCTGCTTTTGATCTCTATGACGGTGAGGCCCCGGGTGCTGGCATTATTACCGGTATTGGCCGGGTCAGTGGCCGCGAAGTAATGATTGTGGCCAATGATGCCACGGTCAAGGGCGGTGCCTATTTCCCGATGACGGTGAAAAAACACCTCCGGGCGCAGGAGGTTGCGCTGCAAAATCGCCTGCCTTGCCTCTATCTGGTCGATTCTGGCGGTGCTAACCTGCCGCATCAGGCCGAAGTCTTTCCCGACCGCGATCATTTTGGCCGCATCTTTTTCAACCAGGCCCAGATGAGCGCCTTGGGCATTGCCCAGATTGCTTGCGTCATGGGCAGTTGCACCGCAGGCGGGGCCTATGTTCCGGCTATGTCGGATGAGACCGTGATTGTCCGCGGCTCCGGCGACGAAAGCCAAGGCACGATTTTTCTCGGCGGCCCGCCCCTGGTCAAGGCCGCAACCGGTGAGGTGATTAGCGCTACCGAATTGGGCGGGGCCGACACCCATGGCCGAAAATCGGGCGTCGTCGATCATGTGGCTGAAAATGACGAGCACGCCATCGCCATCTTGCGCTCTATTGTTGCGCGATTAGGACCCGTGACCAAGGCCCCTGTGCCCCTCAGAACGCCGCGCCCGCCCAAGCTCGATCCAGCCCAGCTTTACGGCATTATCCCCACCGATGTCCGCGCGCCCTATGATGTGCGCGAAGTGATCGGGCGGATTGTCGATGGATCCGAGTTTGATGAATTCAAGGCGCTTTACGGCACCACGCTTGTGACAGGCTTTGCCCATATCTGGGGCTGTCCGGTGGCGATCTTGGCCAATAATGGCGTGCTGTTTTCCGAAAGCGCCTTAAAAGCCGCGCACTTTATCGAGCTTGCCTGCCAACGCAAAATCCCGCTGGTCTTCTTGCAAAACATTTCTGGATTTATGGTCGGCGGGCGCTACGAGGCCGGCGGCATAGCCAAGGACGGGGCCAAGATGGTCAATGCCGTGGCCACGGCCAATGTACCAAAATTCACCGTACTGATCGGCGGCTCGTTTGGCGCCGGCAATTATGGCATGTGCGGACGGGCCTATTCGCCGCGCCTCTTGCTGACCTGGCCCAATGCCCGGATCAGCGTCATGGGCGGCGAACAGGCCGCCAGCGTTCTGGCCACGGTCAAGCGCGACGGCATGGAGGGTCGGGGCGAGACCTGGCCGGGGGCCGAAGAGGAGGCCTTCAAGGCCCCGATCCGTGATCGCTATGAGACCGAAGGCGATCCCTATTTCGCAACGTCTCGGCTTTGGGATGACGGCATTATTGACCCGCTCCAGACCCGCGACGTGCTGGGC
The DNA here is from genome assembly GCA_947452665.1 of Caulobacteraceae bacterium. Lineage (GTDB taxonomy): Bacteria > Pseudomonadota > Alphaproteobacteria > Caulobacterales > Caulobacteraceae > CAISGS01. The sequence continues at coordinate 4,926 of CANGEH010000034.1, read as the reverse complement.
CTAGCGCTCATGGCCTCGCTCAATGCCCCCATAGATGACGCCCGATTTGGCGTCTTTCGGATGTAAGCGCCATGTTTGGATCTGTGCTCATTGCCAATCGCGGCGAGATTGCCTGCCGCGTGATCAGGACCGCAAGGCGGATGGGGCTGCGCACGATTGCGGTCTATTCTGATGCGGATGCGACGGCCCTGCATGTGAAACTGGCCGATACGGCAATCTCGATCGGTCCTGCCCCGGCGCGTGAAAGCTATCTGGTGCCTGAGAAAATCTTGGCGGCGGCTAAAGAAAGCGGGGCCGAGGCCATTCATCCAGGCTATGGCTTCCTGTCGGAAAACGCCAGTTTTGCCCAGGCCGTGATCGATGCTGGCCTGATCTGGATCGGGCCAAAACCCTTTGCTATCACGGCCATGGGCTTGAAAGACCAAGCCAAGGCCCGAATGCTCGCAGCGGGCGTGCCGGTTACGCCCGGCTATATGGGCGATGATCAAAGCGATGCGCGGCTAAAGGCCGAGGCCGACCAGATCGGCTATCCCGTCCTGATCAAGGCCGTGGCGGGCGGCGGCGGCAAGGGCATGCGCAAGGTCGAGCGCGCTGAGCATTTTCTAGCAGCCCTTGCCTCTTGCCAAAGAGAAGCCGCGGCCAGTTTTGGCGATGACCGGGTCTTGTTAGAGGTCTATGTCAGCCGCCCGCGCCATATTGAGGTCCAGGTGTTTGGCGATGCCCATGGCAATGTCGTGCACATGTTCGAGCGCGACTGCTCCTTGCAGCGCCGCCACCAAAAGGTCATTGAAGAGGCCCCCGCCCCCGGCATGGACACCCAAACCCGCGCCACCATATGCGACGCCGCCATCCGCGCGGCAAAGGCGGTCGAGTATGAGGGCGCAGGCACGGTCGAGTTTATTGCTGATGCGTCGCAGGGCCTTCGCGCCGACCGCATTTGGTTCATGGAAATGAACACGCGGCTTCAGGTCGAGCACCCGGTCACTGAGGCCGTGACCGGCCTTGACCTGGTCGAGTGGCAATTGCGCGTGGCGGCGGGCGAGCCCCTGCCCTTATCGCAAGACCAGATACACTTAAGCGGCCATGCCATGGAGGCAAGGCTCTATGCCGAAAGCCCTTCGACTGGCTTCTTGCCATCAATAGGCCCGCTCGACCGGTTTAACCTGCCCACAAGCCTGCGCATTGATAGCGGCGTGGCTGTGGGCGGCGAGATCAGCCCCTTTTATGATCCCATGATTGCCAAGCTGATTGCCCATGCCCCGACGCGCAAGGCCGCGGCCCTGCGCCTAGCGGATGGCTGCGCGCAGGTGGAGGTCTATCCAGTCGTGACCAATGCCGCCTTCTTAGCCCGCACCCTGGCCGATCCAGATTTCTTAGCGGGCGAGATCGATACCCGCTTTATCGAGGACCGGCTCGAAAGCCTGGCCGCAACGCAAACGCCCAGTGATCAGGCCTGGATTGCCGCCGCACGGGCCCTAGCTAGCCCCGCCGATCCCTCGCCCTGGCAGGCCCTGCAAGGCTTTCGCCTCAATGCCTCGCCGCACTACGAAGTCAAGCTGATCTGTGGCTCTGAGACCCGGCTGGTCGAGATCGACCCTGCCCTGCCCTGCCCGGCAAAGGCTTGGCCCCAGGGCGATAGCCTGGTCGTGTTTGAAGCCGGACAAGCCCACGCCTTCCGCGTGCCCGAACCCAATGCCCTATCAGGTCAATCCATCGGTGACGGTATCCTCTTGGCCCCCATGCCTGGCAAGATTGTCGCCTGCCCGGTCAAGGCAGGTGACACCGTGCTCAAGGGCGCCCCCATCATCACCCTCGAAGCCATGAAGATGGAGCATGTCCTCACCGCGCCCTTCGACGGCATTGTTGAAAGCCTGAACGCCAGCTTGGGCGATCAGGTGGTCGAGGGACTGGTACTGGCGCGGCTGACTCCAAGCGCTGAGCATCCCCTATAGGATGACCGACCTCGCCTCAGTTCAGATGTTTAGCCATCGATAGAATAGGCCCTAGCCCATCAGCCGACAGACAGGGCTCCTGACCGAAACGCGTGTGAAATTGGCATTAATTCTTTCGATTTTGGCTTGTCAAAAACACCCAAGACAAGCGCCACAACCGGTTTGTCATCAATGGCCCCGAGGCTGCTGCCACATCTTGAACAGAAGGCCCGGCTTGAGTAATCCGACGATCGAAAAGTCGATGGTGGTCCGCCTTCGCCAGTCCAGGTCACCGATTCCCTTGGAAACTCCACCCAACTGACCGTTAGGGCGCCGCTATGGCGTTGGCACATTTTGCATGAACAATTATGCGGCTTAAGGGCCGGGCCAATGGCAGAAAAACGCACCTGCCCACAGAGACATCCGCCTTGATAAATTTTTGCTTTAGGCATGTAATCGCTCCTCTTTTTGCTCCAATCTATCCGCGCTAGTTTCCCACCTTGACCTTTGTAAACCAGATTTTCCTTCGGCTAAATCCTTAGCGAAGGACCAGTTTCATGCTCAAGTTCAGATCGACAAGTTTATAGGCCTCCGATTGGGGATGGCGAAAAGGAGACGGCCTTGAGCGATGCTGTGTTTGATCGAGACTGGACCTTTCTAAAGGTCGCGCGTAATGGGCCGATCGTGACGGTCAGCCTCAATCGCCCCGAGGCGCGCAATGCGCTCAATACCGGCTTGATGCAGGAACTGACCGAGATTGCGCGACTGATGCGTCTGCGGCCAGACATCTTGGCCATCGTACTGACAGGGGATGCTAGAGGGTTCTCTGCCGGGGCCGATCTTGGCGGCGTAAAGGCACGCGGCCAAGCCCCAAGCTTGTTAGAAATTCGCGAACAGATTGCCTTGGGTCCCGACATGTGCCGGGCCTGGGAAGACATTGAGGCCATCACCATAGTGGCCATAGAGGGCTATTGTATTGGCGGCGGCTGCGCCCTGGCCGTGGCCTGTGATTTTCGCATTCTGGGCGAAGGGGCCTATTTTCGTCTGCCCGAAGTCCCCCTCGGGATCAATATGAGCTGGCAGTCCGTGCCGCGCCTTGCCAGTCTGGCGGGCCCTTCACGCGCCAAACGCTTTATCATATTTGGTGAAGCGGCTGATGCTGCAATGTGTCTAGACTGGGGCATGGCCGATGAGGTCACGGCCAAGGGCCAGGCCCTTGAGGTCGCGCTTGATTGGGCGAAAAAAGTTACGGCCCTGCCACCCCTGCCGGTGCGCATGACCAAGGAGGCCGTCAATGCCTCGGTCAATGCCAATCACCTAGCCACCAGCATCATGGACCGCGACCAGTATCTTTTGACCGTCCGATCCGAAGACTTTCAAGAAGGTGTTGCCGCATTTTTCGAAAAACGCAGCGGCCGGTTTAAAGGCAGATAAGATTTTCCCCGTGGCAAGCCGCAATCTGGCTGCGCCGCGCATTGCCACCGACATCTGGGGCGTCTAGCCTAACCAAAAGCGCAGGCAAAAGACCGGCGCAATGGGAGGGATGATGAGCGGAGTTTCCAGCGACGAGCTGATAGCCTTTGTCGAATCCGTGCGCCGACTGCTCAAGGATCACAGCAGCGAGGCCGAGGTCCGGCGCCTATCACAAACCCCAGAAGGCTTTGACCCCAAGACCTGGCAGGCCTTAAGCGCGCTGGGCGTGACGGGTTTGATTATTGATCAGGACCATGGCGGGCTGGGGGCGGGGCCGGTGGAATTGGAACGGATTATGGAGGCCGTGGGCGCAAGCCTTTTATGCTCACCGCTCTTATCCTCAAGTGTGTTGGCACCCGCCTTACTGCAGGCCCTAGGCAATACCGAGGCCAAGGCGCGGCTCTTGCCAGGCCTTGCCGATGGCTCGCGCATCGCCACCGTGGCCGTGACCGGCCCCTTGGGCGGTTGGGTTGCCGAGCATGTGGCGGTAGAGGCCGAGCACTCGGGCAACACCTGGCACCTGAGCGGCCAAGCTAGCTTTGTCACCCATGCCCAGATCGCCGATACTGTTCTGGTTGTGGCAAAAACATCTAACGGTCTGGCTGTTTTTGAGATCGAGGCCAAGGCTGACGGGGTCAATATTTGCGCCCTGCCGACCTTTGACCACACCCTGCGCATGGCCGAGATGAAATTTGTGAATACCCCTGCCCGGCTGATTGAAAGCCATAGACCCGTCTGGGATGCCGTGCAGGAAGCGCTTAATCTTGCACTCATTGCCCTGGCTGGAGAACAGGCTGGCGGCGCACGCCATGTGCTGGATATGACGGTCGACTATGTCAAAAACCGTTACCAATTTGGCCGCGCGATTGGCAGTTTTCAGGCGGTCAAACACATGGCGACGGACCTCTTAATGGAGAGCGAGTCCTGCACCTCGGCCGCGCGCTATGCCGCAGAAGCGCTGGCCGCCAACCGCGCCGATGCCCCCCAATCGATCAGTCTGGCCGCCTTTGCTTGCGCCGACGCCTTTTGTCAGGTCACAGCCACCAGTATCCAGATGCATGGCGGCATTGCCTTTACCTGGGCCCATCCGGCGCATCTTTATCTGCGCCGCGCCCGCGCTGATGCCCAATTGTTTGGCGCGCCCGATTATCACCGCGAACGCTATGTCCAACAGCTCGGAGGCTAGGGCCATGTCCGGCGACATTGTAAATGACCAGGCCCTAGAAGCCGAGGTCAAGGCCTGGTTGGCCGAACACTGGAAACCGGCCGCAGCGGTCACCGGCGAGGGATTTGGCCGCCACCCACAACAGGCCTTTATGACCAAGGTGGTCGAGGCGCGCTGGGCCGTGCCCACCTGGCCAAAAGCTTGGTGGGGCCGCGACCTAGCCCCCGCTCAAGCCAAGATCATTGAGCGGGCCTTTGCCGCGGTCGGTGCGCCGGGGGCTGGACAAGACAAGTCCAATCTGTGGGCCAATACGGCCATGGCCCATGCAACCCCCGCCTTTAAGGAGACCATCGTCCC
>CANGEH010000033.1 GCA_947452665.1 Caulobacteraceae bacterium | reverse complement strand
GCGGCCCTGTTCGCGCTTCCAGTCGCGGTCGGCCTCGGTGGCGCGTTTGTCGTGCAGCTTCTTGCCCTTGGCTAGGCACAATTCCAGCTTTACTCGGCCCTTTTCGTTAAAATACAACCGCGTAGGGATTAGGGTCTGGCCGTCGCGGCCCACAGCCCCAAGCATCCGGTCAATCTGGCGGCGGTGCAGCAAGAGTTTGCGCGGGCGTCTTGGCTCATGATTGAACCGGTTGGCTGGGCCATATTCGGGGATATAGGCATTGACCAGCACGATTTCGCGGCCCTCAATCGCGGCATAGGACTCCGCAATATTGGCCCGCCCCTCGCGCAGGGCCTTAACCTCGGTCCCGGTCAGGGACAGGCCAGCCTCGAGCGCATCTTCGAGGAAATAGTCAAATTTGGCGCGCCGGTTTTCGGCAATCAGCTTGTGAAAAGCCATGCTCAGATCACTCCGGCTTCTCGCATAGCCTCAAGGATCAAGGGTTGCACCGCCTCGGCGCAGGGTGCGATCGGAAGCCGCACATCGGGCTGACACAGCCCCAAATGCGCCAGAGCAAACTTGGTCGGGGACGGCGAGGCATCCAAAAACAAGGCCCTGTGCAACTGGATCAGGCGATCTTGCACATAAAGCGCCTTGGCCCAGTCAGCGGCCTTTAGCGCATTGAACAGGCTAGAAACCGCGCCCGGCGCAACATTGGCGGTAACCGAAATACAGCCGTGTCCACCATGGGCGACATAACCCAGAGCCGATGGATCATCGCCCGACAGCATGATGAACGCCTCGCCGCAAGCGTGCCGCATCAGGCTGGCCCGGGCCAAATCGCCGGTAGCGTCCTTGATCCCGACAATATTCGGCAGCTTGGCCAGACGCGCCACGGTCTCATTACTGATATCGACACTGGTGCGGCTTGGCACATTATAAATCAGTACGGGCAGTTGGACGGCATTATTGATGGCCTCATAGTGCCGATAAAGACCCTCTTGGCTGGGGCGATTATAATAGGGCGTGACCACCAGGGCCGCATCGGCGCCTTCAGCCTTGGCGAACTTGGCCAGTTCAATGGATTCTGCCGTGGCATTGGAGCCGCAACCTGCAATCACCGGCACCCGGCCAGCGACGGTTTTCAAACACAAGGACACGACCCGGCGATGCTCGTCATGCGACAAGGTTGCGGTCTCGCCCGTGGTGCCAACCGGCACAAGCCCATGGATTCCCTCAGCGATCTGACGCTCTATCAAGGCGACAAAAGCGTCCTCATCCACATGTCCATTTTGAAAGGGTGTAACCAAGGCCGTAATGGCGCCGTGAAACTGGGGGTGAGACATGGTACGAAAAAAGCCGTAAAACGCCGCGACAAGGGTTGCGGCCTGGGATGTTAAACGGACAATAGGGCGGCAGACCGGTTTGAGGCAACTGCTGCGGGACAATGACTTGGGTTTGAAAGGTATTTTCGTCTGATGCGGTGTCGCCCCCTCGGCTTAATGGTTGGATTTGCCCTCATTTGTGGCACAGCGCCCGCCCACGCCTTCGATACGGCCACGCCCCAAGTGCCCTATGCGCCCTTTCCGTCTAGCCAAGCCCCTACCGCCCCAAATCCAGACCCCATTGCATTACCGAGCCTCACGCCCTTGGTTCCGAATCAGGGCGTGGACGGACTGTCTGGCGCCCTTACGGCCGCCAACCGCGGCCTGGATGGACCGCTCAAGCAGATTGCCAGCACCAGCGCCGACAGCGCCGTGCGCAAGATTGCGCTCTGGGCCTTGGCCGATGGCCTAAATGACCGGCTAAGCTTTGCAGAGCTAGACCAATCGCGCACCGTGCTTGAAGGCTGGCCCCGCGCGAGCCGCAGACAATTGGCCGCAGAAAAGCGCCTCGATACATCCAACCTGCCCGACCTACAGATTGTTGGCTGGTTCAAGGGCGATCCGCCCCAGACCGCACAGGGCGCCATGGCGCTTGCCGGGGCCCTGCGCCGGCTCAACAAGATCCCCGCGGCCCAGGCCATGATTAGCCGGGTCTGGCGCGACACTTTTTTCGATGGACCGACCCAGGCTAGCATGTTGTTGCGGTTTGGCGACCTTTTGACCCCGCAAGACCATGCCAAGCGGGCTGAAATGCTGTCGCTCGGCAATAATGCTGCCGCGATCCAAATGCTTTTGCCGCTTTTGGATGACAATCAAAAACAGCTGGCCCAGGCGCGGCTTGCCTTGCGCGCCGGTGCCAATCTGGATCAAACCTTACTGGGCTTAACGCCTGAGCTCGCCGCTGACCCATCCCTAACCTATGAAAAATTGCAGTATTTGCGCAAGGCCGGGCGCGACGGCGAGACCCTAGCCCTGGCCAGCACCCTGCCCCAGGTCCCGGCCTATGAAGAGGCGGCAAGCCGAGTTTGGCATGAGCGACGCCTGATCTTTAATTTGGCCTTGAAGGCTGGCGACTATAGGACCGCCTATCAGGCCGTGACCAATCATGGTTTTAGTCCCGGCGTCAATTATGTCGAGGCCGAGTTTTTTGCCGGTTGGCTGGCCTTGAGTAAGCTGAATGACCCGGTCCGAGCTGACCAGCATTTTGCCCGCATCCAGGCGACCAGCGCCTCACCAATCACCCAGTCGCGGGCGCTTTATTGGCGCGGGCGCGCGGGCGAAGCCATGCATGACCCTGTGGCGGCCGCGACCTTTTATGGTGATGGGGCCAAGTTCATCACCACATTTTATGGCCAATTATCGGCTGAAAAGGCGGGGCTAGAGCATATTGACCTACCCCGCGAGGCCCCACCAAGTGCGGCCGATCAGACCCGGTTTGAAGACCGCGACATGGTCAAGGCCATCCGCATTCTCAACCAGATCGGCCGCAAGGATCTGGTCAAGACCTTTGTCCTAGCGCTGGACGACACCCTGCCCAGTGCCGAGGAGTGTGCCCTATTGGTCGATCTCGCCCGCGGCCTTGGCGATCAGGACCTGTCCATGCGGGTGGTGCGCGGCGCAGCCCAACGCGGCCTTGTCCTGCCCGAACGCGGCTATCCGGTGCGTGAAGCGCCCCTCGCCGCCGAGGCCCCAGAGCCCGCTGCGGTGTTTGGCATTACGCGGCAGGAAAGCGGCTTTGATCCGCGCGTCCGCTCCGGCGTCGGGGCCCAGGGCATGATGCAGATCATGCCAGCCACGGCCAGGACAACCGCCAAGCGTATTGGCGTTACTTATGAGCCCGGCCGCATGAATGATCCGGACTATAATATGCGTCTGGGCGCGGCCTATCTGGGCCATATGATTAATGGCTTTGGCGGCTCCTATGTGCTGGCCGCAGCCGCCTATAATGCCGGGCCCGGCCGTCCCGCCGCCTGGGTTGGGTTCTGTGGTGATCCGCGCAGCGCCAATACCGATCCGCTGGACTTTATCGAATGCATCCCGTTCGCCGAGACCCGCAACTATGTCATGCGGGTGATGGAAAATGTGCAGGTCTATCGCGCCCGCCTCAATGGCGGCTCGGCGCCCCTGACCCTGTCGCAAGACCTGCGTCGGGGCACATTCGGGCCGGGCCTAGCGATTACCGCCCAGAGCGAACCTGTGTCTGGCCCCGAACTGGGCGCAGATGGCAGTGCGGGTTCAACCTTAGCGCAACCATAAAAGTTTCATAAAATTATGAGTTTAAATGGGGGTTTTTAAAGCTTTTTCGAAGGTTTCTGGATCCACATTTCCGCCCGAAGCAATCACCACGGCCGTCCTTCCGGCCAGAGACAATTGACCCGAAAGCAAGGCCGCCAGACCAACCGCCCCGCCCGGTTCAATCACCAATTTGAGGTGTCGAAACGCAAAGGCCATGGCGGCCAAGACCTGGTCATCGGTCACGCTCAAGGCACCGGCCAGCCTTGGGCCATTAAGCGCAAAGGTCAGGTCGCCTGGCCGTGGGGACATTAGGGCATCGCACAGGCTGGCCGGGCCCGGCGCGCGGGCAACCGGATGACCGGCGGCAAGGCTGTCGGCATGGTCGGTAAAGCCTTCGGGCTCGACGACATAGAGTTTGGCGGCCGGAAACCTAGCCTCAAATGCCAGGCCAATCCCCGCCAAGAGCCCACCGCCTGATGCCGGACAAAGCAGCACGTCGGGCGCGGCACCAAGCGCCTCAAACTGGTCAACCGCCTCCAAGCCGACCGTCCCCTGACCCGCGATTACGAAGAAGTCATCAAAGGCCGGTACCACCACGGCGCCGCGCTCGGCAGCAAGCCTTGCGGCTATGGACTCACGACTTTGCGTAAACCGGTCATACAAGATCACTTCAGCGCCATAACCGATTGTCGCATCACGCTTAATCGCCGGGGCATCTGTTGGCATGACAATCACCGCTGGCATGTCCAGGATCTGGGCGGCATGGGCGACGCCCTGGGCATGATTGCCAGACGAAAACGCCACCACGCCGCGGGTGCGCTCATCATCGCTAAGACGGCAAAGCCGATTATAGGCCCCGCGAAACTTGAAAGAGCCCGTCCGTTGCAAGGTTTCGGCCTTGATCCAGACCGGCCCGCCACAGGCCTGATCCAAGGCATTATTGCGCACCAAGGGCGTGCGTACAGCCAAGGCGGCCAGTCGCCTAGCGGCGTCCTCGACATCGGCGAGGCCTGGCAGGTCAGGCCGAGACATCAATCCGTCACCAGACCGTGCAAGATGCCGTCCAACATGCCCGATATCAGGCTATCGGCAGGCTCCCACCGAAAGGTGGGCCGGACAATCAGAAGGGCAACCAGCCCGTGACAGGCCGCCCAAAGCGTCTGGGCCGCACCATCGACAGTTCCCGTCCGCAAGCGGCCACAGGCGGCTATCTCAGCAACGACACTGCGAAAACAATCATAATTACGCTCGCCCAGAGCCATGTTCACCTCGGCGCGATCTTCGGTAATCTCGCCGGGCGTCGCCCCAAACAGGAGTTGATAGGCATTGGGGTTTTTCAGCGCAAAATCCATATAGGCGGCCAGCATGGCCCGCACGCGAACAACAGGGTCGGTCGGCATCTGGGCGATGACCGTGTTAGAAGCCAAGAGGTGCTGGATGGCCTCGGCACAGATCTCGAGCAGGATCTCGGCCTTGTCCTTAAAATGCATGTAAAGCGCCGTGGACGACAGCCCGACCTCGTCGGCAATCTTGCGGATGGTTGCGCCCTCATAGCCCTCAGCGACAAAAATCCGCTCGGCCGCGAGCAAGATTTCAGCGCGGCGCAAATGGCCATCCCCCTTGGGCTTGCGCGAAGACTTTGGCGGCTTGGCAAGGATTAGGGACAAGTCAGTCTCCAGACTATTCTTCAACCGGACCAATAAACGAGAAACCCATGGCGGCGGCAAGCCCTTAAAGCCGCTGCGTTTCCCGCATAAGGCGAAGGCCATATTCGCTTAGCAACCCCTAATTGCTGTTACAACTCACGAGAGAGATTCATGGTGCCTGCCGTTCCAAAATGGAATGGCACATGGCCGGCAAGCGAACAGCAAAACAATCAGCCCCAGGGCTGACCGTGACCCGGCCAACGGCGCGGCGTGGGGCTTCATCGACCCAGCTCGCGGTCCTGGCCAGCCTCATCCTAGGACTTGGAATAGGCCTTGTTGTCGTTCCGCATGGCACCTGGGCCCTGGCGCATTCGGCGTTTGCAAGCCTGTTTGTCACCGCGAGCCTGATCAAGCTCGTGAGTGTGGTCCTGGCCCAAACGCATAAGCCCGAGCCTGAAAGCCCAGGCCGCGACGCGGCGGCCTTACCCATCTATTCCATCCTTGTGCCCCTCTATCGTGAGGCCGAGATGGCGCAGCAGATCATCGCGGCGCTGAAAGCCTTGTCCTATCCTCGTGCCCGGCTGGAAGCGATATTGGTGGTTGAGGTAGATGACCACGCCACACGCAAGGCCCTTTATGCCGCAAGGCCGCCGCGCTGGATGCGGATCATGACCGCGCCGGACGGTCAGCCGCGCACCAAGCCGCGCGCCTGTAATCTGGCCCTGGCCGAGGCCAAGGGCGATCTGGTCGTGGTCTATGATGCCGAGGATCGGCCCCACCCCAACCAGTTATTAGAAGCCGCCACGGCCTTTGCACGGGGCGGACCAGGCCTTGGTTGTCTGCAAGCGCCCTTGCAGATCCCAACCTGCCAAGGCTTTTTCGCGCGCCAGTTTGCGCTGGATTATGCGGTGCAGTTCGAGACCCTATTACCGGCCCTGGTGCGTGCCGGGCGGCCTATCCCGCTGGGCGGAACCAGCAATCATTTAAGGACCGACGTCCTGCGCGCGCTGGGCGGTTGGGACCCCTATAATGTCACCGAAGATGCCGATCTCGGTTTTCGCCTTGCCTATAGCGGCTATCGCACCGCGCTTTTGCGCCTACCGACCTATGAGACGCCAACCCGAAGCTTTCGCGCCTGGCTGCCGCAGCGCGCCCGCTGGCTCAAGGGCTATCTTCAGACCCTGCTGGTCTGGACCCGCGCGCCCGGGCGGCTGACCTTGCAAGACCAGATTACGCTTTGGATGACCCTGGGCCTATCGGTCTTGTCGGCCCTGATCCATGCCCCCTTAATGGCTTGGCTCGTGTTTCAAACCGCACAGGCCATGACCGGTCACCCGGACGCAAGCTGGACCCTAGACCTGGCCGTCCTGCTGCTTGGCTGGAGTGCGACGGGCGTTGCCATGTGGGCTGGGGCAAGGCGGACGGGTTTTGCGATCAGGGCCTCTGACCTGGTGCTGTCATTAGCCTATTGGCCCTTGGCGAGCCTGGCCGCTAGCAAGGCGATCCTTCAGCTGATTTTGCGCCCCTTTCACTGGGACAAGACCCCGCACCAACCCGAAGCTTTACGAACCGCCCCCTAAGCGCCTATTTCAGGGGTATGAGCTCAAACCCAAAAGTCGCCGCCACCCCGCTTGTCATGCGTACCACCGCCTGGAAGGACTATGCCCTGCTCGATAGCGGCCATGGCCGCAAGTTGGAGCGCTATGGCCCCTATCAGGTGGTCCGGCCCGAGCCGCAATGTCTATGGGCTCCGCGTCTGGCCGAGAGTGTCTGGGCCAAGGCCGATGCCGTGTTTGATCCGACCGATGAGGATGAGGCTGGGCGCTGGCGGTTTTCCAAGCCGACCAAGGAGACCTGGCCGCTCGGCTGGCGCGATGTCAAATTCCATGGCCGGTTTACCGCCTTTCGCCACCTGGCCTTCTTTCCCGAACAGGCCGCCAACTGGACCTGGCTAGATGAGCGGGTACGCCAAAGGGCGGCCAAGGGCGGCGAGGCACCCAAGATTCTCAACCTATTTGGCTATACCGGCGTGGCCAGCCTAGTCTGCGCTGCCGCAGGCGCGGCCGTCACCCATGTCGATGCCTCGAAAAAAGCCATTGGCTGGGCTAGGGACAATGCGGCCTTGTCGGGCTTAACCGAGGCCCCGATCCGCTGGATTTGCGAAGACGCGCGCAAATATGTTCAGCGCGAAGTGCGGCGCGGCACCAAGTATGACGGCATTATCCTAGACCCACCCAAATACGGCCGCGGGCCGACCGGCGAGGTTTGGCGGCTATTTGAGGACCTGCCTGAGCTTTTGGGCCTATGCTGCGAACTTTTAAGCGAAAATTCTGAGTTTTTAATCTTAAACGCTTATGCCGAACGCATTAGCGGCCTGTCCCTAGCCGGGCTAATGGCCGATCAGATGCAGGGCCGCGGCGGTACGATTGACTGGGGCGAACTGGCCTTGATGGAGGATAGCGAAACCCGCGGCGTGGGCCTGTCCTTCTTTGCCCGCTGGGCGGCGCAAAACCCATGACCAGCCGCACCATCACCTCCCTGACCAATCCCACAGTCAAGGCCGTGCGCGGCCTTCACATGCGCAAAGATCGCGAGGACAGCGGCCTATTCCTGGCCGAAGGCCTGAAGATCATTACCGAGGCGGTGGATCTGGGCCATGCGCCCAAGGTCTTGCTGCACGGGGCAGAAGCGGCCAGCCACCCGGTGTTCCAGCGCGCCGCCCAGGCCGCCCATGCTGGCGGCGGCGAGGTGATTGAGGTCAGCCGTGACATCCTCGAAAAGGTCTCGCGCCGGGATAATCCCCAGGCCGTGGTTGGGGTGTTTGAACAGGTCTATACGCCGCTTAGCGCCATTAGGCCGCATTCGGCGGCCTGCTGGGTCGGGCTTCAGGCTGTGCGCGATCCGGGCAATCTGGGCACGATTATCCGCACGGCGGATGCGGCGGGTTGCGGCGGCGTGATCTTGATCGGGGATTGCACCGATCCCTATTCGGTCGAGGCCGTGCGCGCGACCATGGGCTCGGTCTTTGCCGTCCAGATCGCCAAGGCTACGATCGAGGAATTTATCGACTGGCGCAAATCCTGGCCCGGCAGTGTGGTTGGCACACTCCTGACCGCCACCCATGACTATAAGGCTGCCCCCTATCAAAGCCCAACCTTGATCTTGATGGGCAATGAACAGGCGGGCCTGCCGCCGCAGCTGGAAGCGATTTGCGACGTCGCCGTCAAGATCCCGATGCGCGGCCGCGCCGATAGTCTGAACCTAGCTGTGGCGACCGGGATCATGATCTATGCGGTGACCGAATAGAGGCGTTTAGGTCCCGCGCGGCTTGGCCCTAGCGGTCGGCGCAGTATTGACCGGGTCTTCGGGCCAGACATGGCGCGGATAACGGCCGCGCATGTCAGAGCGCACATCCTTCCAAGACCCGCGCCAAAATCCCGGCAGGTCCTTGGTGACCTGGATCGGCCGATGCGCTGGCGATAAAAGCGCCAAGGTGAGGGGCAGACCCGCAACCACCGGATGGCTAGCCAGACCAAACAATTCCTGCACCCGCACCGCCACCATTGGCCCGCCCTCGGCGGCATAGTCGATACTGAGGCGCGAGCCGGTAGGGGCAACAAACCGCTCTGGCGCTAGGGTCTCCAGCCGCCTTTGCTGGTCCCAGGGGATCAGGCCAATAAGCGCCTGTTCCAGGGCTGCCGCGCCAATATCGGCCAGTCTTTGACGCCCGCTGAGCAAGGGGGCGAGCCAATCCTCCAGCCGTGCCAGTAGGCCCTGATCAGACAGATCTGGCCAACCATCGGGGCCCGCCGCCCGCAAAAATCCGACCCGGGCGCGCAAGGAGACCGCCCCCTCGCCCCAGTTCAGGCCAGACAAGCCGTCTTGCCGCACCTGATCGAGCAGGGCCGCGGTAATCAGGGCTGGATCTGGCTTGGCGATCAGCTTTTCTTCAATGACAATCTTGCCAAGGCGGCGCAAACGCTTGGCGCGCATATTGCCCGTGGGACCGGGCTCAAGCCGGTCCTCGTCGGTGATCTGGTCGGCAAAGGCAGCCAGGACCCGCGCCTCATCAAGCGGCGCGGCCAGCAAGATGCGGTCCTTGGCCTCACCGGCGCCAAGCTCACCAACCGCCAGCCAGGGCTCGCGCGCCAGGGCATCGGTTGGGTTCAGATAGGCCCCGCGCCCACCCACCAATTGATACTCCCCCAAGGGCCCCCGCGCCCGCGCCACGCGCTCTGGATAGGCCAGGGCCAAGAGTTGGGCCTCGTCCAGCGCCGTCGCACCGCCTCTTGGCTTGCCTGCCACCCTAGCCCAGCGATCAGCCAGAAGCTTGGCCTCCTTGCCCCTTGGCGTTGGATCTCGATCGGCCTGTTGCAATCGGTCGCGCAGGTCGGTGCTGGTGCCACCAAGGCCGCGTTCACTGATCACAGCGGCAATCTTGGCGGCCCTAAGACCCGCCCCAGCCTCAGCCCCGCGCAAGACCATATGCGCCAGACGCGGCGGCAGGGGCATGGCGCTCAAGGCCCGGCCATGCGTCGTCAGATCGCCTCGGTCATCGACCGCTCCCAGCCGTTTGAGCAGGCTCACCGCCTCGGCCATGGCGACGGCGGGCGGGGTATCGAGAAAGGCCAGACTAGAAACATCCCTCGCCCCCCAACGCGCCAAATCCAGCGCCAAACCCGACAAGTCGCTATCGAGGATTTCAGGGCGGGCAAAGGCGGGCAAGGCGCGGGTCTCGGCCTCGTCCCAGAGCCGAAAGGCCATGCCCGGCTCGGTGCGCCCCGCCCGGCCCCGGCGCTGATCGGCACCGGCGCGGCTGACCCGCACAGTTTCTAGGCGCGTCAGGCCACTGGCTGGATCATAACGCGGCACTCGCGACAGGCCGCAATCGAGCACCACGCGTACCCCTTCAATCGTCAGGCTGGTTTCAGCGATTGACGTTGCCAACACCACCTTGCGCCGCCCCGCTGGCGATGGGGCAATGGCCAGGTCCTGGGCGCGCAGGTCAAGCGCGCCATAAAGCGGCGCGACATCGCAATTGGCAGCAAGGCCTGCATCTAACAAAAGCCGCTCGAGACGGCGGATTTCGCCCTGGCCGGGCAAAAAGACCAAGAGGCTGCCCGCCTGCTCGGCCATGATCTTGCGCACAGCCCGGGCGGCATGATCCTCCAGCCTGCGGGCGGGGTCGCGGCCCAGATAGACCGTCTCGACCGAAAATTGCCGACCCTGGCTTTCGATCACTGGGGCCTGACCCAAGAGGCTAGCGACCCGCGCGCCATCCAGCGTGGCGGACATGACCAGCAGTCTTAGGTCTGGGCGCAGGACCGACTGGGCATCCACCGCCAGCGCAAGGCCCAGATCGGCATCAAGGCTGCGTTCGTGAAATTCGTCAAACAGGACCGCGGCAATACCCTCAAGCCCAGGGTCATCGAGGATCATGCGGCTAAACACGCCCTCAGTGACCACCTCAATGCGGGTCTTGGCGCTGATTTTGGACTCCAGCCGAACCCGCAGGCCCACCGTCTGACCAACCGGTTCGCCAAGACTTGCCGCCATTCGCGCTGCGGCGGCGCGGGCGGCCAGACGCCGGGGCTCCAGCATAATGATCTTGCCACCGCCCACCCAGGCTTCGTCCCGCAAGGCCAGCGGCACCCGGGTCGTCTTGCCTGCGCCGGGCGGTGCGACCAGAACAGCGCTGGTATTGGCGAAAAGCGCCGCTTTCAGGTTTGGCAGGGCCGATTCGATGGGCAGGGTCATAGCCTTGGACACTTATCAGACTTTGGTCGCCCAAGCTTCGAGCGATTGGGCGTGAATGTGCTAAAGGTGGGGCACTGACACGATCCTTTTGGGCGAATGCATTGCCTAAAAGCGATTGGCTGACTAACGTCGCGTCCAGCAAATCATTCGGAGCCTCGCAGGGGGCTCTGCCTTAGGGGGCTAAACACTATGGCTTTAGACGCCGCACCGAGCGGACACCGACTTCTGATCAAGAAATCGATTGATCAGATCCAGCGCGAGGCCCAGGGCCATGCGCTGAAACGTACCCTTGGACCCGTCAATCTGGTGTTTCTGGGCATTGGCTGCATCATCGGGGCGGGCATTTATGTCATGACCGGCAATGCGGCGGCCAATTTTGCCGGACCCGCCGTCATGCTCTCCTTTATCATCGCCGGTCTGGCCTGTGCCTTTGCCGGGCTTTGCTATGCAGAACTGGCCTCGACCATGCCGGTGGCTGGATCGGCCTATACCTATGCCTATACGACGCTGGGCGAGGTGTTTGCCTGGACCATGGGCTGGCTCTTGGTGCTGGAATACGGCGTTGCGGCCGCAACGGTCGCAGCGGGCTGGACCGGTTATGCGACCAGTCTTTTGAAGGATTTGGGGCTGGTTATACCGCCGCAATATACCAGCTCCTTTATCCAGTCGGTTGCCGGACCAGACGGGGCCCTGGCCTTTGTCACCACCGGCAGCTTTAATCTGCTTGGCGCGCTGGGCATCTTGGTCGTCACCGGCCTGCTGGTGCTGGGCGTTTCTGAATCGGCGAACGTCAATAATGTGATCGTGATGATCAAGGTTGGCATTCTGTTGCTGTTCATCGGCTTTGGCGTGTTTTACATCCACACCGAAAACTGGCACCCCTTCATCCCGCCCAATAATGGCCATATGTTCGGCTATGGCGTCAGCGGCGTGTTTAGAGCCGCCTCCGTGATCTTTTTTGCCTATGTGGGCTTTGAAGCGGTTTCGACCGCTGCGGCCGAGGCCAAGAACCCGCAAAAAGATATCCCCGTCGGAATCTTGGGCTCGCTGGTCATCTGCACCATCATTTATATGGCCGTGGCTGCCGTCTTGACCGGGGTTGTGCCCTATACAAAGCTGGGCGTGCCTGAGCCCATCGCCGTGGCCGTGGATGCCATGAACCTTCCTTGGTTTGCCAAGCTGATCAAGATCGGTGCCATTGCTGGCCTGTCCTCGGTCATGCTGATCCTGACCTATGGCCAGACCCGCGTGTTTTTTGCCATGGCGCGTGATGGCCTCCTTCCCAAGGTGTTTGCCACCTTGCATTCCAAGTTCCGCACGCCCTGGATCGGCACACTCTTGCTCGGCGCGGCAATCGCCATTGCCGCAGGCCTGCTGCCCATTACCATTTTGGGTGATCTGGTTAGCCTGGGCACGGCAGCGGCCTTTGGCATTGTCTGCCTCAGCGTCATCTATCTGCGCAATACCCGCCCAGACCTTGAGCGGCCATTTGCTGTGCCGCTTGGCGGCATTCGGATTAATGGCATCTGGCTGGGCACGGTTCCGGTGCTTGGCATTGTAATGTGCCTGGTCATGGCTGCGCCCTTGGTCGCCGATATCATCAT
>CANGEH010000032.1 GCA_947452665.1 Caulobacteraceae bacterium | reverse complement strand
GGCCAATAGTCGCTATCTGGATAGAATGTGTCGGTCGTGCCCAGATAGGTCATATCGCCCTTGGGCACGGCAAACACGCTGCGCCGATCGGATGCGGTCATGATCACGGTCCGCTCCAATGGAAGCCGAGCCTTTGGCACAACCAGATGCACGCCCTTGGTCAAGGTCAACTTGGTCGTAGCCGATCCGGTTTCCAGCCGCCTGAGGCTATCAACCCAAGGCCCTGCGGCATTGATGATCACCTTGCCATAAAGCCGGGCTCGCGCCGTCTGTTCGGTTAGGCCATCGCCGATCACCACCCCTGTGGCACGGCCATTTTCCAACAAGACCTCTTCCACTGGCGCATAGCTGACGACGACCGCGCCAAGGCTGGCGGCGCTGCGCAGATTGGCTAGGGTGAGTTTGGCATCGTCGGTTAGGTATTCCGGATAAACAATTGCCCCCGCCAGATCATTAGCATTGATTGAGGGCTCAAAGGTTTCCAGATCGGCGCGTGACCAGAGCGAATGGCGCCGGTCCTTGGCGACCCCGCCCAGTTTTTCAAACGCCCAAAGCCCGGTGCGCAGCTTGGCAATCGCGGCGGCATTCTTGGCTGGAATGACAAACGGCATCAGGCGGGTCAGGTGCGGGGCGATCTGTTCGACAGCCTTGCGCTCTGAGGCGGCTTCTTGCACCAGTTTTAGATCGCCTTGCGCCATATAGCGCAGGCCGCCATGGATCATTTTTGAGGAGCGGC
Organism: Caulobacteraceae bacterium; assembly: GCA_947452665.1. GTDB lineage: Bacteria > Pseudomonadota > Alphaproteobacteria > Caulobacterales > Caulobacteraceae > CAISGS01. The sequence continues at coordinate 11,908 of CANGEH010000032.1, read as the reverse complement.
TGCTGGCCCCGGCAGCAAAGTCTCGCGCCTCGACCAAGGCGACGCTGAGGCCGCGCATGGCACCGTCGCGGGCAATACCAGCGCCGGTCACACCGCCACCAATAATCACCAGATCAAAATGGCCACCGTCGAGGCCATCGAGCAGGCCCTGACGTTTTCTAAAGTCCAGGGCGTGTGTGGCCATGATCAGTGCCTATTCGAATAAAGACCAAGCGACCATGAAACCGGTCGCAAGGTTTCCTGATCGACCTTTTCGGCATCACTGGTCAATGTAAAAAACGGTCCGCGCGGTGTATTGAAGGTTCTGGTCTAGCGCCCTTCAAAATTTGCCGCGCGTTTTTCCATAAAGGCTAGCATGCCTTCTCTTGCATCATGAGTCTTGAGCAGCGGCAATAATTGTAAAAACACATGATGGACATGGTCGTTAAAGGTCTCGGACAGGCCCATCCGCATCATGCGCTTAGAGGCCTGCACCGCCAAAGGCGCATTGGCGGCAATTTCGGTGGCTAGGGCGCGGGCTAGGGTCTGGACCTGATCATCCTCGACCACCTGACTAACCAGCCCCATGGCCAGGGCTTCGTCGGCCAAAAGAGTGCGGCCGGTAAAGATCAACTCGGCCGCCTTGGACCAGCCGATCAGGCGGGGCAAAAACCAGGTGCCGCCCGATTCAGGCACAATGCCGCGCTTGGTAAAGGCCGCTGCCAGCTTGGCGCCCTTGGCCATAATGCGGATATCGCAGCCGAGAGCCGTATCTAGACCATAGCCTGCAGCCGAGCCGTTCAGGGCGCAGATGGTCGGCTTTTCCATATTGAACATCACGGTCGGCGGGGTGGATTTCAGATCCAGATTGGTCGATTGGGTAGTGCCATTGGAAATCCCGCCTTCGCTAGGGCTTGTGACCTCGGTCAGGTCAAGACCGGCGCAAAAGGCGCGTCCCTTGCCGGTCAGGATGACCACCCGCACATCGGGGTCACGATCGGCGATCAAGAGTTGTTCGGTCAATTGATTGAGCATGGCGCGGCTGATCGTATTCATCCGCTCTGGCCGGTTTAGGGTCAAGGTGGCGATATGGTCACGAACCTCATACAGCACTTCAGGGCTAAGATCGGCGGCTGCACTAGGGTGGGTCATGGGCGTTTCCTAGGGTATGTTTGTTTGCGTTTTTTGACACTATGGGACGAGACGGTTGCCATTTCATCCAAAATTGCGCGTGATGGGCAAAAGGCTCTGAAGAAAAGGCAAAATCGCGATGACCCCGACCCTGTATGGCATCAAGGCCTGCGACACGATGAAGAAGGCCCGCACCTGGCTCGACCAGCATGGCGTGGCCTATCAGTTTCATGACTATAAGGCGGTCGGCATCGACAAGGCCCGCCTGCAGGCCTGGGTGGATGAACTCGGCTGGGAGGCGGTGCTCAACCGGGCCGGAACGACCTTTCGTAAGCTTCCCGAACTCGACCGGCAGGATCTAGACGCAGGGCGGGCCATAGACCTGATGCTGGCCCAGCCATCCATGATCAAGCGGCCGATTTTGGATTTGGGCACACAGCGCCTGGTGGGATTTAAGCCCGATCTTTACGAAAAGGACGTGCCGCATGGCGGGTGACACCTTGACCGCATGGCTGAAGCGGTTTGTGCCAGAGCCTATGGCTATGAGCCATGGCGAGCGCGTGCGCGCAGGTCTTGGCATAGTCATTGGCCTTGGCCTGACGGGTGTGGTTTGCAGTCTTTGGACCGGCAATGTCTTGACCGCGCCCCTATTGATCGCCCCGATGGGGGCCTCAGCTATATTAATGTTTGCCGTGCCCGCCAGTCCCTTGGCCCAGCCCTGGTCTGTGGTTGGTGGCCATCTGGTCTCGGCCGTGGTCGGGGTTACGGCGGCGCAGTGGTTGCACCCACCCTTGGCTGCAGCGGCAATCGCGGTAATGGCGGCTATGCTGGCCATGTCGGCCTTGCGTTGCCTGCATCCCCCAAGCGGGGCCATTGCCATGATCGCGGTCTTGGGTGGGCCGAAGATTTTGGCGACCGGCTATGGCTTTGTACTCGTGCCGGTCTTGCTCAACAGCTTGGTCCTAACGGCGGCGGCTCTTGTTTACAACAATCTGACCGGCCGATCTTATCCGCATCAGGCTCACCCCCAGCCTGCCAAGCCTGTCGTGGTTCTAGCGCATGACGATCTGGCTGCGGCCTTGAGCGCCTATGGCGAGGCTTTGGATATCAGTCGCGCTGATCTGGACGCCTTGTTTCAGGACCTAACCTTGCGGGCAAAGAGCCACAAATAGGGCGGGCCGCTGCCGGTCCCTCGCCGCTAAAGGCAGCCATAAATCGTGTGACAAAGCGAGGTTGCGCGCGGGTCTCCGACAATGCCATCGCCCATCTGGTTCATGACATATCCAATACTGATCTTGGCCTCGGTATCGGCGCAGCCAAACGAGCCGCCCCAGCCACTATGGCCAAAAACGTGTGGGTGGTGCCCAAACAGGCCCGGCTCACCGCCGGCAAAACCATTGCGCCAAAACGGCGCGACCCCCAACATGAGGTCTGGCCGGGTGGTCTGGGTGGTGGACATGGCCTTCACCGTGTCTGGGCCCATAAGCTTGACTCCGTCGAGGGCGCCGCCATTGGCGATGGCGCCATAGAGCCTTGCCAGACCAAGGGCTGTGGCGTGACCATTGCCCGCCGGCACCTCGGCGGCGCGCCAGGCGCGATCATTAGGGATCAAGGGTTCCATAGCCGGGTTGGAAATGGCCGCAATGGCCGAGGGGGTCATGACGTCTGGATCGAACGCGGATTCATTACGCGGCGCAATCAGGGGCGAAACCCGCGGCTCCTCGCTTAGGGGTAGGCCGATAAAGACATCTGCCCCGAGAGGCCCAGCCATTTGCCTAGCGACAAATTCACCCACGCTCATACCACTGGCCCGGCGGATCAGTTCTCCGGCTAAAAAGCCAAAGGTCATGGCATGATAGGAGTTTTGCGTCCCCGGCGGCCACATAGGCGCCTGACGTTCTAGCCGGCCAATAATGGTGGGCCAATCATAAAAGTCTTCGAGGCGGGTGGGTTCGGTAAATCCGGGCAGTCCGGCCTGGTGCGACAGGGCCTGGGAGACCGTAATCGCCTCCTTGCCATTTTGCGCAAATTGCGGCCAATAGCGCGCGACCGGAGCGGCATAATCGATCAGGCCCTGGTCGACCAGCATAGCCACGGCAATCGCGACTATGCCCTTGGTTGTTGACCAAACATTGACTAGGCTATCGCGCGTCCAAGGTTTTTGCCCTTGGCGATCGGCAAGGCCCGCCGATAGATCGATAACACATTCAGAGCCACGATAGACTGCCAGGGAGGCCCCGATCTCTTGGTAGGCATCTTGGCGACTAAAATTGGCGATAAACTCGTCGCGAACCAGCTCAAAACCAGGCGCCGCGAAGCCTTGCCGATTAAGGGTCATGAGGGTTGCCTAAGGTGCGAAAAGGGCGACCTGAAGCAGCGCATGGGCCGTTCCAGGTCGCTCAAGTCTAGTGGAACCGGTAGCTTAGGGCGGCGCCATAAGTGGCTGGCCGCCCCGTAAACCTTACGGTTGTATCCAGATTGCGGTTGGCCGCAGTCCAGTAATAGGTATCACCGACATTGCGGCCCCATGCCGACAGGCGCCAGACCCCGTCCTGACTTTCAATCCCCGCCCTCAAATCAATCAAGGTATAGGCCTTGACATTGAGGGTCGGCAATTCGCCCAATTGGCTATTGGTCTTGTCTTGATGGGTCGCGCCGCCACCGACAAACGCCTTGAATTGATCATTGATCGGCCAGCTATAATTGACGTCAGAAACAAATTGCCATTTGGGCGTATTGGGGAAGGCCTCTCCGCCAAGATTAGTCAGGACGCCGTCAGGATTGTAATTGATAAACCCGCCCAAAACTTCGGAATCCACATAGGATCCGCCAGCTGTCAGGCTCAGGCCCTCTGTCGGGAACCAGCTCAGCTGAAGTTCTGCACCCGCGACCTTGGACTTGGGCACATTAATCATCTGCAACAGGGGGCCAAACAGCGGGTCGAGAACCCGGCCCAAAATCTGTTTGTCTTGATAGTCATAATAGAAGACCGCGCCATCGAGATGGATTTTGCGGTCCGCGGTTGTGGTCTTGAAGCCCGTTTCGTAGGCAATAACCGATTCTTGCGTCGCCGGCAGGTATTGGCTGGCCGCCGTCGCGCCAAGCGATGGGAAGCCGCCAGCCTTATAGCCCTTGCTGATATTGGCATAAACCAAGGTGCGCTCGCGCGGTTTCCATTCGCCGCCTATCCGCCAAGACACATTGGTCTCGTTCAGGCTATCGACCACCAGTCCAGGGGCAAAGGCCGCGTTTGCCGTAACGCAGCCACCGTTGGCGATCGGGGGATTAAATGGCAGGGATAAGCCCGGCCGAATCGAGTTCCAGAACGGGCCAAAAATCGCCGCCGAACTCCCGTCGCCTGGATCGGATGTACACCCGCTGAACTTGTTGTCAGAGCGCGTATAACGCGCGCCACCATAAAGCTTGACCGTATCGCTTACAGTATAATCGGCACTAGCAAACACGGCCGTGGTTTGCGACTTCTGATTATTGGTATCGGCAAAACCGGTAAACAGGGGCAGGCCAAACCCCGTGAACAAGAGCGACTGGCTGCTTTGTGCCAGGATATTTTGACTTTTTTCGCGGACATCATCATCCGCATAGCTGACGCCCACAGTGTAATGGGTCTTGGCGTTCATATCGCCGGCCATTCGAAATTCTTGCGAAAAGGACTTAATCTTGCCCCGCGTGTGGCGGTTCAGGTTGGACAAGGCCGTGCCATCAATATCCTGCAACTGATCTTGTTTGAAATGGCTCACCGAGGTCAGGGCGGTAAGGATCAGGCTGTCGGATACCGTATAATCAATCTTGGCTGTGGCCTGGAGGAAGCGGTTGCTCTTTCCATAATCGTCGCCGGGGTTAAAATCGGCGGCCCGGGCATTGGCGGGTGACAAGGGATAGGTCAATAGACCTGGGATAAACGGGGCCGCGGCCGGCACAGACGGTGTAATCGCAATCAGTTGCCCGGCCTGCACATCGGACATGTCGACCGAACCATTGATATTGAGCTGTACCTTGACCCGGGAGGTTGGGTCCCATGCCAGGGTTAGGCGGCCATTTTGGACCTCATCTGCGCCGTTTTTGGCCCCAGTCGTATAGCTCCTCTGCCAAGGATCAGACTTGATGCTCTGGACCGCAAGGCGCGCGCCAACGGTATCCGACAGGGGCCCACTGACAAAGCCGCTGACGTCGAAGGCATTGAAAGAGCCATAACTGGCGTCAATACCCGCCGCAAAGCTCTTGGTGGGTTTGGCGGCGATGAAATTGATCGCGCCGCCGGTCGCGTTTTGACCAAACAAGGTACCTTGCGGCCCTTTTAGAATTTCGACCCGCTCAAGGTCCAGATTGACTCCCCGGCTTTCAATCGCAAAAGGGATCGGTGCCTGATCGGCATAGAGGCTGACGGTCGAGCGGCCGCCTAGGCTGATATCGCTAAAACCAATGCCGCGCAGGGTATAGATGGGTGATCCGACATAGGAATCGGCAAAGCTAAAGCCGGGCGCAATCTTGACTAGGTCCCGGACCTCGGTGACGCCTGCGCGCCTTAATTGATCACCCGTTGCGGCCGTGATCGACATTGGCACGGCATTGACGTTTTCTTCGCGCTTTTGCGCGGTCACAATGATTTCAGGAACGCCGCCCTCTGTGCTGGTCGCAACTTGCTGGGCCTGAGCCGCACCGGTCAGTAGGGTAAGGACCGAGACACTGGCCAGAATGGCTCTGCGCAGCCCAACCGTGCTTGGTCCACGGGCTTGGTTTTCAGTTGTACTCAACATGTTTGTTTCTCCCCTTAGGTTTTTGAAACCGCTGTTGGCCGCGATCTTATATCTTGCCGTGTTCGATTTTTGGGTCCTGCCTATGGAGGTCGCTGGACTTGCAATTCTTAAACACCGTAGAATGTTGCTAGATCGCCATGTTGAAATCGTGCTGTCAAGTTATTCGACACTAAATTATGATGGCGTCAAACTTCGTTTGAGAATTGAAAAGTCTTTAATCTGTGCTCGTTTCGGCTGACCTTCCCGATTATGACAGCAGGCCTGCCGCGCCGGTCAAGGCGCGTGGTCGGCCTTCGCAGCGTAAACTTAAGCGCGAAGCCTTGCTGGATGGGGCAACGGCCTTGTTCAATGCCCGCGGTATTGCCGGGACATCCCTGTCCGATATTGCTGAGCGACTGGGCCTAGCCCGGGCTTCGCTCTACTACTATGTTAACGACCGCGCCGAGCTCGTGTTCCAGTGCTATCAACGCGCTTGCGAGCGCACCGCAGATGATCTCGCTGCGGCCAGCCAGGCCCGGTCCGGGTTTCAACAGGTTTATGATTTTATCAATCTAGCCTTGGCGCCCGGGCGGCCGCAAACGGCGGTCTTGAATGATTTGGGTGTGCTTGATGCGTCTCAAGCCGAGATTATCGTCCGGGCCATTCAGCGCAATACGGCAGGATTGATCGCCTTTCTAAACGCGGGCATGGCTGATGGCAGTGTTCGGCCTTGTGACACCGAGGTGGTGGCCCAGTGTCTATTCGGCATTCTGGCCTGGGCGCAGATGACGCCGCAATGGGTCAGCGGCGATCACAGCCAAACCTATCGCAAACGGCTGCTCAGTGCTGCGCTGGACATGATTGATCAGGGTATTGCGACCGAACGTGGGCCGTTTGTTTGTCGTCTTGACGCGGACCATTTTCTACCAGGCCCTGTGATTGCCTTTAACCGCTGCGCCACGCCGGCCTTGAAGGTTGAGCAATTGCTGCGCACCGCATCTGGCGTGTTCAACCGGCAAGGTATTGAGGCCACATCCTTAGATCAGGTTGTTGCCGAACTTGGGGCATCCAAGGCCGTGGTCTATCACTATCTGCGTGACAAGTCGGATTTGGTTACGCGGTGTTATGAGCGCGGGTTTGACCTGTTTGAACAGATTGCCGATGCGGCGTGCATAGCGGGCCGGTCAGGGCTGGAGCGGGTGCTGTTTATTTCTCACCTTAATAGCCAGGGCCAGGCGGGGGCCCTAACCCCGCTCATGCCTCAGCCTGGTCTTGAGGCCTTGGCCGACGACCATCGCGGCGCCTTGACCGCCCGCGCCCGCGCGCTCAGCCGCCAGGCTAGTGGCTTTATTGAAGACGGCATAGCGGATGGCTCGTGCCGGGCTTGCGACACCTTGATGGTGGCCCAGATTAGCGCGGGCGCGTTTGGCCGTCTGCGCAAGTGGTTGCCCCTGAATGGTTCGCGTACGCCGCGACAATTGGCTGACGAAATCACCGCCTTTTTGGGCCTCGGCCTAGCCACAGACCCTAAGGACCAAGCTTGACCGGGCCCTTTAGCGCCCTAAGCCTTACCACACATAAATCGCCGCCAAGGCGAATACTCAATAGGATCCGCCATGACCGCCAGTTCCCAGACCCCGATTAGCCTATGTGGGCCGCTGCGCCAGCCACGCCAAATGTTGGCCGATCAAGAATATGGCGGGCATAGCTCGATCCATGACGATGCCATGGCCGAGAAGCTCGGCTTTCGCGCCGGGCCGATCGAGGGTCCAACCCATTTTAGCCTGTTTGCGCCCTTGCTTGAAAACATCTGGGGCCAGGACTGGTTTGAGCGCGGCTGTCTGTCGGCACACTATCTAAACATGGTGGTCGAGGGCGAAGCGGTGCGTGCCTTTGCCGACATACCCGCTCTTGGCGCGCGCTCGACCCGGGTCTGGGCCGAAAAGGCAGATGGCACGCCGGTACTCGAGGCCACTGCCAGCATTGGCACCGATGCCGGACCCAGCCTGTTGGACCAGCGCATGGCCGCCCTGCGCCCGCCAGCAAAATTGCTGATCCTTGAAGATCTCTATGTCGGCATGACCGGCAAGGCCGATGAGTGCGTCCGTATGGACCCAGACCAGCATATGGGCGCTCTTTATCCCTTTAGCTTGAACGACAAGTTGGCGGTGATTACCGAGCCGAGCGACTGGTATACTGATGGCTCCAAGTCACCCTGGGGCCAGGCGATTATCCCCTTGGAAATGATTAGTGTCCTGGCCGAATATTCTAGCCATCAGGCCGGCTTTCCGGTCAAGGGCCCGGCCGTGGGCCTGTTTGCCGATCAGGAAATCCGCCTGATCGATGGGCCCTTATTGGTCGGTCAAGACTATCTGATCCGCCGCGAAATTGCGGCCTTGGCAGAAAGTCGCCGCACCGAATCCTACTGGGTTCGCACCAAAATCTATACAGCCGATGGTACGCGGCAAGTTGCCGAAATGCTCTTAAACCACGCCACCTTAAAGCATTCTTATGCGGGCTATACCGAGGCGGTTTGAGGGTCTGATCTGGCTCTAGAACCTCTGGGCGCCATCTAGGCGTATGGTGGTGCCATTGAGGAAGTCATTCTCGACGATGTGGGCGGCCAATATGGCATATTCGTCGGGATCGCCCATGCGATGCGGATTGGGCACCATCGGCCCCCATTTAGCCTGGGCCTGCTCGTCGGTCATGCTGGCGGCATAGGCTAGGGTCAAGAATGTGCCGGGCGCTATGGCCATGGCGCGAATGCCAATCGGCGCCAGATCGCGGGCTATGGTCAAGGTCATGCCAATAATGCCGCCCTTGGCCGCCGAATAGGCCGCCTGTCCAGCCTGACCCTCATAACCGGCAATCGAGGCTGTGTTGATAATGACCCCGCGCTGATTAGAGGCCAGGGGCGTATTCTTGGCCATGGCCTCGGCGGCGATGCTGGTCACGGCAAAGGCGCTGTTGAGATAGACATTTACCGTATGGGCAAATTGGGCCAGGGGCAGGCGCTTGCCTTCGCGATTGACCGTGCGGGCTGGGCCGGTCGAGCCCGGCGCCCTTGGTCCGCCATGAACAATAATAGCCGCGCGAAGCGGTGCAAGATCAACCGATGCCTGAACCGCGTTCTCGATCGAGGCCTCGTCCATGATATCGGTATGAACATAGATGCAGCCATTTCCGAGTTCCTTGGCCAGGGCCTCGCCGCGTTCATCGGCGACATCGGCAATCACGACCTTGGCCCCTTGCTTGGCCAAGCGGCGCACTGTGGCGCTGCCAAAACCGCCTGCGCCGCCGGTTACGAGTACCGAAGCCTGACTGAGGTCCATAATGTTTGCCTTTAATGGGTTTTGATAACGATTGCGGATAGCATTGCTTTAGGCGAGGGCCTTTTCGGCGCAGGCCTTGGCAGCGGGATAGTCAGCCTTGCCATTGCTGGCGCGCAAGGACCGGTCGGCGACGACAATCAGCTTTGGCGTCTTATAGCCCGCCAAGGCCTTGCGGACAAAGGCGCGGACATCGTCAGAATCCAAATGATGGCCCGGGGTCAACTGAACAACCGCCGTAACCGACTGGCCCCATTTCTCGTCCGGCAAGCCAATCACCAGAGCATCATCAATGGCGCTATGGCGCTTGAGCACCTCTTCGACCTCTTCAGGAAACACTTTTTCGCCCGCCGTATTGATACAGGCGCTGCCGCGGCCCAACAGGGTCAAGGTGCCATCGGCCTCAACTTCACACCAGTCGCCCGGAATAGAATAGCGATGGCCGTCAATGACCCGGAAAGTGCGGGCGGTCTTATCCTCGTCCTTGTAATAGCCCAGGGGCAGGGGCTCGCCCAAGGCAACCAGACCACGGCGGCCAGACCCTGGCGCAACTGGTTGGTCATCCTCATCAAACACCCGGCAGCGATCACCCAGCATGAATTTGGCGGTTTGCACCTCGCCGTCCTTGGTCATGATCGAACTGCCCATGCCCAGGGCTTCAGACGATGAAAACGCGTCATTGAGCATAGCGATCGGCATGTGTTCGAGCAGGCCATGCTTGACCTCTTGGCTCCACATCACGCCTGAAGAGACGATCACTAGCACGCTGGACAGATCAAACTTGCCGGCATGGGCGTTTAGCGCATTGAGCAGCGGCCTGCCAAAACTGTCACCGACAATCACCAGGCTGGTTGGCTTATGGGCATCGATCGCGCCGAGCATTTCTTCGGCGTCAAAACTTTCGCGGGTCAAGGTGATAACGCAGCCACCATTAAGATGCGTGCCCATGGCCGTCAAAAGCCCGGTTCCGTGCATCAATGGCGGCGCCGGAAGATTGCGCGCGGCGGGTGGATTGGCGGCCATATGGGCGCGCAAGGCCTCAAGGGTTTCGGGCACGGGCCCGAGTTTGCGCTCGGCCTGAAGGGTAATTTCGCGCATGGCTTGATGGGTCCACATCACGCCCTTGGGCATGCCCGTGGTTCCCCCGGTATAGATGAACATCTGGTCTTCGCCCGAGCGCTGAATATCGAGGGCTGTGCCATCGCCTTCGCTAGTCAAGGCGTCAAAGGCTTCGGCAAAGGGCGCGATCTTACCGTCCGTGCTGACCTCGACCCAGGTCTTGACCTTGGGAAGGCGCTGCCGGATCTCCGCAATGATGTCGCGAAACTCGGACGCATAGACAACGGTTTGGGCATCGGAATTGTCGAAAATGTACCAGACCTCTTCGGCCGTATATCGGTAATTGATATTCACATGGGTCATGCGCGCCTTGAAGGCGGCAGATAGGGTCAGGATATATTCTGGGCGATTGCGCATATAAAACGCGATCTTGTCGCCAGGTCTCGCGCCGCGTTTGATCAGGGCGCGGGCGAGATTATTGGACTGAAACCTAGCCTGCGCCCATGTGATACGCCGGTCACCATGGATGAAGGCCAGACTGTTTGGCGCTAAAACCGGCTCGATCGTGTCGAGAATATCGCCAAAATTCCAACCCATCTTACGCGCTCCTTAGTTGTTTCCCTTGTCTGGCGATTTCGCCAGAAAGCCGGGCGCTTATGCTGAGCCCTGGCCATCTGAACCTTAACCGCTTCGCACGTCGCGGAAAGGCATTTCGCGATCGATTTCCGGCTCTTTGGGTAGGCCCAAGACGCGCTCGCCGATGATATTGCGCTGAATCTGGTCTGTGCCGCCGCCAATCGAGGTAAAATAGGCATTGAGGCTGAGGAAATTGGCGTCCTCTGCTCGGGGGTAGTCGGGGCCTTCCAAAAGGCTGGAAGCGCCCAAAAGCTTGGTCCGCAGCCGCGCCTCTTCGTGCAGGATTCGCGACATGGCCAATTTGCCCAGAGACATGATGGCCGAAGACGTCCCTTGAGCCATATCGGCCTTGGCCCGGGCATTATTTAGGCGATTGAGCACCTTATAGGCTGTGACCTGAGCCAGTTCCTGACGAATAACCGGATCATTTAAGCGTCCAGCTTCGCGGGCCAATTCAATTAGCGCGCTATCACCCTTGGGATTGTCCTTGCCGCTGCGTGGACCGCGGGCTGCGTCGCCCATTACAGAGCGCTCATAGGCAAGTGCGGTTTGCAAAACGCCCCAGCCGCCGTTTAAGGGTCCCAAGAGGTTTTCGGCGGACACAATCGCGTCTGTGATGAAGACCTCATTAAACTGGGCTTCATTCGTGACTTGGCGCAGGGGCCGAACCTCTATGCCGGCCTGTTTCATCGGCAAGAAGAAAAAGCTGATGCCCTTGTGCTTTGGCACGTCCCAGTCGGTACGGGCGATCAACATGCCATAATCGGCAACGGCCGCGCCCGAGGTCCAGACCTTTTGGCCATTGATAACATAGTGATCGCCTTGGCGATCGGCGCGGGTTCTGACAGCCGCAAGGTCGGAGCCAGCGCCTGGTTCACTGTATAACAGGCACATGCCGACCGCGCCGCTGAGTAGGGCGGGGACGATGGTCTCCTTAAAGGCGGGGGTTGCATGGGCCATGGCCGTATTGGCCCACAGATTGGACTTGTCTTGTCCAGCCCCCGGCGCACCGACCGC
>CANGEH010000031.1 GCA_947452665.1 Caulobacteraceae bacterium | reverse complement strand
CAATATGCAGCGCCTAAGGCTAGCGGGCTATACGCGGCCCTTTACCGCCCTAGAGGACGGGGTCGCAGACTATGTCACCAACTTCCTGTCCCAGCCGGATCCATATCTGTGAGCGCCAATGACAATCCTGCTGCCCAATCGGCGGCCATGACCTTGATTGCGCAATATGGCGATGATGCCGAGGTGATTGCGGTGATGCGGGCCGCAGAACTGGCCGCAATCGGCGATGTTCAAGGTCTTGAGCATTGGGACGCGGTGCGTCAGGCGATTATGGCCTTTGATGCGGGTGAGGGCACGCGGCAATAGGCCGATCCACCCTTGCCCCTAGGCATTGGACTGCTAAGGTTTGCGCAACAAGAAGACTTTTAGGGAAGATGAAATGGTCGGGATTTCTGCCTGGGGTGCTTATGCGCCGCGCCTGCGCTTGAGCCGTAAGGCGGTCACCGCCGCCAATGCCTGGATCGCGCCCAACCTAGTTGGTAAGGGCAAGGGCGAGCGGGCCATGGCCAATTGGGACGAGGATGCCCTGACCATGGCGGTGGAGGCCAGCCGTGATGCCCTAGGCCCCGGCGATGATCGCAGCCATATCGACGCCCTCTATTTCGCCTCAACCACAGCCCCGTTTGCAGACCGTCTCAATGCCGGGATAGTCTCAGCAGCGCTTACGCTCGAGCGGACTAGTCAGGGCCTTGATGTTACCGGGTCGCAACGGGCTGGCCTAACCGCGCTTAGCCAGGCCCTAGCGGCGGTGAAATCGGGTTCTTCAAAGGCGGCTTTGGTTGCAGGCGGCGAGCACCGCCGGGCAAGGGCCGCTTCGGCGCAGGAACTCGATTGGGGCGACGGGGCCGCAGCCTTTGTCGTGTCGGCCGAGGACACGGTCGCCGATTTCATCGGCCATGGCGTGGTCACAGCCGATTTTGTCGATCATTTCCGCGGCGCCGATGCCGAATTTGACTATCAGTGGGAAGAGCGCTGGATCCGCGATGAAGGCATATCCAAGCTAGCACCGCCCGCGATCAAACAGGCCCTAGCGGCGGCGGGTATCAGCGGCGAGGCCGTGACGCATTTTTGCTTTCCCTGCACTTTTTCAGGCCTAGCCGGCCAGGTCGCCAAGGCCTGCGGTATCCCGGCCGAGGCTGTGCAGGACAATCTGGCTGCGACCTTGGGTGAGGCGGGCGCGGCCCATGGCCTGATCCTGCTGGCTCAGGCGCTCGAAAACGCCAAGGCGGGCGATATTATTGTCGCTGCGCAATTTGGTCAGGGCTGCGAGGCCCTGGTGTTTCGCGCCACCGGCCTAGTCACGACCCGTCGCCCGGCACGCGGCGTTGCGGGCAATCTGGCCGACCGCAAGGAAGAGACCAATTATCTAAAATTCTTGTTCTTCCAAGAGCTGGTTGACTGGGAAAAGGGCATGCGGGCGGAAAAGGACAACAAGACCGCCCTGACCACGCTTTATCGCAATTCTGACCAGATCCTGGGTCTGGTTGGCGGCCGTTGCACCGAGACCGGCGTGGTGCAATATCCGCGTACCCGCATCTCGGTTGCCCCGAACAATCCAGCGATTGATACCCAAGAACCCTATAAATTTGCCGAGCGCTCGGCCAGCATATTGTCCTGGTCAGCCGACTATCTGACCTTCGCCATGGCACCGCCCAATCATTACGGCATGATGGTGTTTGAAGGCGGCGGCCGCATCTTTATGGACATTACCGATGTCGAGCCCGGCGAGGTTGAGACCGGCATGGGCGTTAAGATGATGTTCCGCCTCAAAGAGGTCGATGAAAAACGCGGCTTTAGGCGTTATTTCTGGAAGGCTGTGCCCAAGCGCTGATCGCGTCAGGCGGCGGCTACAATATCGGTCGCGTGGAAGTCCTGGCCCTTGAAAAGCAGGGGCAGGCCGCGCGACTTGGCCAGGGCATAGCTGAAACAGTCGCCATAGTTCAAATTGGCCCTGCCCTGGCCCCGGCCAAAGCGGGCAAAACCGTCTATGGCGGCGACGAGCAGGGCCTCATCAAACGGAACCGTGACCAGGCCCGCGCGGTCGATCAGGGCTTCCAGCGCCTTGGCCTCGGTTTCATCATCGCGGCTGCGGCGGCAGACGATCCAGCATTCCAGCCTTGTGGCCGCTGAAATCAGGGCTGGCCCGTCCTGATGGATATGGCGCAAAAACGCATAGGCCTCAGGCTCACCGCGCAGGATCGCGATCAGGGCCGAGGTATCGACCACGATCATTTTGGCAGGCCGTTCTCGTCATACAGCATCTGGTCATGCGTTCGATCATCGCGCAGGGGCAGGGCCGCCAAGGCCTGTTGCAGGCCGCGTGTGTATTGCCAAAGCGCGTCAAAATCGCCGTCAGACCCGGTATCGGGCAGGGTTTCGAGCCTTTGCCGCAGCGCTGTCGTTACCGCCTCGGTCAGGGTTTCCCCGGTCCGTTGCGCGACCTCGCGGGCCAGCCGATCAGCCTCTTCACTGCGTATATACAAGCTCATACTTGGGTATATACTCCAATCCTAATCAGAGCGCCACATAGAGCGCCTCACACCATCCATCGGGAGTTTGGGACATGGCTGCAGGTATTCGTGACAAGGTTGCTGTTATCGGTATGGGCTGCTCCAAGTTCGGCGAGCGGTGGGATGCTGGCCCTGATGACCTGATGGTTGAGGCCTATATTGAGGCCATGGCCGATGCCGGTATCCAGCCCTCGCAACTCGACGCGGCCTGGTTCTCGACCCATATTGACGAGATTGGTGCGGGCAAGGGCGGCACGCCCATGTCGATCGCGCTGCGTCTGCCCAATATTGCCGTGACCCGGGTCGAAAACTTCTGTGCCTCGGGCTCAGAAGCCTTTCGCGGCGCGGTCTATGCGGTGGCCGCTGGGGCGGCGGACATCGCCATTGCCGTTGGCATGGAAAAGCTGAAAGACACCGGCTATGGCGGCCTGCCAACCGGTGCGCCGGGCACGCTCGCGCCCCAGACCATGCCCAATGGCTCGGCGCCCGGCAATTTTGCGCAACTGGCCTCGGCCTACCGCGCCAAGCATGGCGTCTCGGCCATAGACCTAAAGCGGGCCATTGCCCATGTCTCGGTCAAGAGCCATGCCAATGGGGCCAAGAATGCCAAGGCCCACCTGCAAAAGGCGGTGACCGAGGAACAGGTCATGAATGCGCCGATGATTGCCGAGCCCTTGGGCCTGTTTGACTGCTGCGGCGTGTCCGATGGCGCGGCCTGCGCCATTGTTACCACGCCGGAAATCGCCCGTTCGCTCGGCAAGACCGACCTGGTCATGGTCAAGGCGCTGCAGCTCTCGGTCTCGAACGGCTCTGAGAGCCAGTATAATGGCTGGGACGGCAGCTATTTCCACACTGCCCGCATCGCTGCCAAAAAAGCCTATCGCGAGGCGGGGATTGAGCGGCCGCGCGACCAGATCTCGATGATCGAGGTGCATGACTGTTTCTCGATCACCGAGCTTGTGACCATGGAAGACCTGTTCATCAGCGAAGAGGGCCAGGGCTGGCGTGATGTCATGGACGGGTTTTATGACGCCGATGGCGGCGTGCCCTGCCAGATAGATGGCGGCCTGAAATGCTTTGGTCACCCGATTGGGGCCTCGGGCCTGCGCATGTTGTACGAAATGTATCTGCAATTGCAGGGCCGGGCCGGATCGCGGCAATTGGCCAGCCCAAGCCTGGGCATGACCCATAATCTGGGCGGTTCACCCTCGACCAATGTCTGTTCGGTCGCCATAGTCGGGCTGGAAGGCGCCTGATTTCGGTGTCTGGCCCTTGGGGGATGATGTCAAGGTGATGACGCGCGGCAAGATGGGCTTTAAGCGATGGATCGCCTTGGGGGCTGTGGTGTTTGTCAGCCTGGTGCTGGTCGCCGCTTTCTACTGGCGCAATGACATCATCCAGGCCTCGCTTGACCCCAAGCAGCCGTTCCAGACCTATTCGCCGCCGCCCGCGCCCAACTATGCTAAGGCGGCAAGCTGGGCCCTGATCCCCGATCGTCCAGACCGCTGGACCGACCGGGACCTGCCGGCCGACGTTTTTTTTGTCCACCCGACCACGTTTGACGGCGGCAATCACTGGAACGCACCAATAGACGAGCCAAGGGCAGACCGGCTTTTGACCCGGGTCATGCTGCCCAATTATGCCGGACCCTTTTATCGCGTCGGGCGGATGTTTGCCCCGCGCTATCGCCAGGCCAGCCTCTATTCCCAATTAACCAATCGCGACGATGCGCGCGAGGCCAGACGCTTTGCCTATGGCGATGTTCGGGCGGCGTTTCGCTATTATCTGGACCACTATAATTATGGCAGACCCTTTATTCTGGTAGGGGTCGAGCAGGGCGGAACCCTGGTTGCGCGCTTGTTGCGGGACGAGATTGCTAGCCAGCCGCGCCGGGTTCGCCAGACGGCAGGCGTCTATATGATTGATACTGTGGTGCCGGCCGACGAGTTTGGCCCTGCAGCTATGGTGCCTGCCTGCAGCCATCGTGATCAGGCCCGCTGCCTTGTCGCCTGGACCAGTGTGCTGGATTCCAACCCAGAACCAGGTCAGGACCGGGCCAGCCGCGCCTCGGTCTGGAAAGGCGATCAACTCCAAGACCTAGCGCCGCGCCAACCGCTCTGCGTCAATCCCTTACTCGGCGCGCGAACGGATGACCCGGCCGGGGTAAAATCCAATCTCGGCGCGGCCAATGTCACGGGCCTGGAATGGGGCGCAAGGCCTGCCTTCCTGATCCGCCAGGTCGGGGCCCAGTGTGTGGGCGGCCTTCTAAAGGTCACACGGCCAAAATCGCCGTCCCTAGTGCCCAGCGGTGGCTGGACTGACCAACTCAAGCAGCCTGCCTTTAGCCTGTTCTATGCCGATCTTGAGGCCGACGCCCAGGCCAGGGTCGCGTCCTTACTTAATCTTGATGACTTCCCAAAGCCCGCGCCGCCGATCGAACGGCGCGGCGATCAGGGCCGCACTCCGGCGCACAAGGTCGGCAACTAGGCCCCAGCCAAGGCGGCCTTTAGCCCAGAATAATTGGGCTGATCAATCTGGACCTGATCGATGACGCTGGCGCGCAGATGCGCCAAGAGGGCAGGGTCGGAAATGGCGATCTGACCCTCCCGGATCGCGACGCACAGCGCGGTATTGAGCGCGGTAAACTCACCCTCCTGATTCAACAAGGCGCGTAGGCGCGAGGTCGCGGCCTGTTCGGCGTCCTCGCCCAACTGGATTTCTCGCCGGATGGTATGCAGGGCATTGACGGCGACGCGGGCCAAGAAGACGTCGCGATCTTGAAGCTGCGGCGCAGCGCGGGTCTCGATAAAGCCGATCACGGCATCAACCAGTTCAAGGGCAGTGGGCTGCAAGATCATGCGGCGGCCTCCAACAGGGTGATCAGGTCAATCTCGGTCTCGCTGGTGCGGCGGCCAATCATGGCCCGCTCGACCGAGGCATCGGCCCCGGTGGCAAAGGACTGGTACATGGTCATGCACATAATCCCCCATTTCATCGAGCCCAGCATCTGCCAGTACTGGACTCGGTCCAGACTGATCTCGCCGCCGCCCGCTGCGGCATAGGCGTCCAGCAATTGGCTATAATCGCCAAAGCCGCCGACCGGCTTGGCGTGATTACCAAACCGCCAAGAATTGACACAGATCCAGCCCAGATCCTCGGCCGGATCGCCCAGATGCGCCAATTCCCAGTCCAGAACGGCGCGAAGGCCATCGTCTGGATGGATCATCAGATTGCCATTGCGAAAATCGCCGTGCACCAGCACCCGCTGTGGCAAGGCCGGGGCCTTGGCCTTCAGATAGACCAGGGCCGCCTCAATGATCGGCCGCTCTGCGCCGCAGCCGCGATAAACGGCCTCATATTTTTCAAGCTCGGTTAAGGCGTCGGATACGGCCAAGTCCGGCAGACCTTGGACGGGAATGGCGTGGATCTGGGCCAAGACCTTGCCGCACTGGGCCGCAAGACCGGGCCGGATCGCGGCAAAGGCCTCATTGCGGACAATGCGGCTGCCCAGGGTCTCGCCCTCGACCTTACCCATGACATAGGCCTCGCCCACCCCGTCCGCCTCGTCGAAAACATAGGGCACAGACGGCACCGGCGCGCCGATGGCCGCGGCGGCGCGGATCAGGGCGGCCTCGGTCGCCAAGGGTACGGCATTGCCAGAGCCGGTCACGCCATCGGGCCTGCGCCGCAAGATCAGGTCAATCGGTCCGGCGGGGCGAGCGAGCCTTAAGCCCCAGGTCTCCTGGCTAGCCCCGCCCGATAGGCGGCGCAGGTCCTCTAGGCCCGTGGCCCCCGCGGCCAGCTTGCCAGCCACGCGGCCAAGAGCGGTCATTAGCTCGGCAGCATCCATTGGGCGTCTCCCGTATGGTCTTGTTTTTTTGCACTGTGACGCCTTGAAGGCCCGCCGCCAAGGCTCACCCCGCGTCAGTCAGTCCAAGTGCGGCCTGCCAGTCAAAGATTTCACCCAGAACCCGCACGGCCTGGCCTCTGGGACTGGTCAGGTTCGGGTCGCGGGCCAAGATTAGGCGCGCATCATCGGCGGCGGCCTGGATCAGGTCCTTGTGCGCAATCGGGTCGGCAAAGCGATAGGCCGGAAAGCCGCTTTGTTTTAGGCCGAGCGGATCGCCGCCGCCGCGCAAGGCTAGGTCCCGCTCGGCGATCTCAAACCCGTCATCGGACTTGCGCAATATGTCCAGTCGCGCCTCGCCGGTCTTGCTTAAGGGCGGGTCATACAGCAGGACGCACGAGCTTTCCCTCACCCCCCGGCCAACCCGGCCACGCAATTGGTGCAACTGGGCCAGGCCAAAGCGCTCGGCCTGTTCAATCACCATGATGGAGGCATTGGGCACATTGACCCCGACCTCGACCACAGTGGTGGCGACCAGGACACTGACTTTGCCTTCCGTAAAGGCCTGCATGACCGCGTCTTTTTCCGCAGGCGGCATCTGGCCATGCACGAGGCCAACGCGCGGGCCCATATGCTGGCGCAGGTCTGCGGCCCGGGCTTCGGCGGCGGCGAGGTCCATCAGCTCGGATTCAGCAACCAGCGGGCAAATCCAAAAGGCCTGAGCGCCGCTCGCGACCACGGTCTTGAGCCTTTGCACGATCTCACCAATGCGCGGCAAGGGCACAGCCCTTGTGGCGACCGGGGTGCGGCCTGGCGGCTTTTCGTCAATCCGCGATACGTCCAGCTCGCCATATTGCGTCAGTTCCAGCGTGCGCGGGATCGGGGTAGCGGACATGGCCAAGAGGTGAACACTGGCCCCCTTGTCCTGCAAGCGCCGCCGCTCGGCCACGCCAAACCGGTGCTGCTCGTCGATCACGGCCAGGTCAAGCCGGGCATAAACGACATCATCCTGAAACAGGGCATGGGTGCCAACCAGGATATCAACCGCGCCGCTGGCCAAGGCGCGCAGCTTTTCCGCCCGGCCTGCGCCCTTATCGCGCCCGGTCAGGAGCATGACCTCTAGACCCTGAGCGGCGAGGGGGGCAGACAAGGTTTCAAAATGCTGCCGCGCCAGGATTTCGGTTGGGGCCATCAGGGCCGACTGGCCGCCGGCACCCGCGACATCGGCCATGGCCAGCATGGCCACCACGGTCTTGCCGGAGCCGACATCGCCTTGCAAAAGCCGGCTCATGCGTTCGCCCGCCAGCAGGTCGCCGCGAATTTCCGATAGGCTGCGGCTCTGGGCTCCGGTCAGGGTAAAGGGTAGGGCCGCCTGTAAACCGTCTGACAGGGGCGATGCCGGGACAATGGGCGCTGCCTCGCGCCGCCGTGCCGCCTTGCGCTGGGCCATGGCGAGTTGGTGAGCCAAGAGCTCGTCATAGGCAAGGCGCTGCCGCTGGGGCGCGGCAATATCCATATCCGCTACGGTTTTGGGATCATGCAGCCGCTCCAGCGCCGCGCGCCAACCCAGCCAGCCCTTGCGCGCCAGCCAGGCCGGATCCTGCCATTCGGCCAGATCGGGGGTCTTGGCTAGGGCCTCGAGCGCCAGACGGCGCAGAGTGCGCGAGGGCAGGCCCGCTGTGGTGCCATAGACCGCCTCAATCAGGGGAATGTCCTCCAGCCT
This sequence comes from Caulobacteraceae bacterium, assembly GCA_947452665.1. GTDB lineage: Bacteria > Pseudomonadota > Alphaproteobacteria > Caulobacterales > Caulobacteraceae > CAISGS01. Next base: position 4,713 of record CANGEH010000031.1, on the reverse strand, counting down.
TCCAGCATCGAGCAGATAGTCGGGATGGGCAATCTGGGCCTCAACCCCGAACCGCTCTAGCTTGCCGCTGACGGCACGCGCGGCACCGGGCGGGTGCTGGGCCTCCAGATGCGGGCCGCCGCCCTTGAACCAGGTCAGGAACAAAAATCCCGTCTCATCCAGCGTGCGTATGCGCCAGGGCGCGCCGCGGCGGCTGGGCGGCATATGGGTGTCTATACGCACGACCAGGGTCTGGACCAGTCCGTCTTGCGCGGCCTGGACCGTGGTGCGCTTTCGCTCAATCACGCCTTGCGGGCACAAAAAGGCCAGGTCGCGCACCAGGGGGCCAGCGGCGCGTTCGACCAGGGGCGCAATCTTGGGGCCTATGCCCTTGAGCGAGGCCGCAGGCGCAAACAGGGGAAAGAGAATCTCCGGACGCATAAACACATCATAGCGCGACTGGTCGCAGACGCCGCGCCGTTCTATATGCCAAGGCATGATTTCTGAGCATAAGGGCCCGGCCATGAGCGATTCTAACCATCAGGCGCGGCTAAGACGCGTCAAGTTCCGCGCCTGGCATCGTGGATTTCGCGAAGCGGACCTGATTATTGGCCCGTTTGCCGACCAGTTTCTGGATGGGTTCACCATAGACCAGCTGGATGCCTTTGAGGCCTTGATCGAGGCCCCGGATCAGGACCTGTATGGCTGGATTGTTGGCCGCATTGAAACGCCAGCTGAATTTGATGGCGAAATACTGAACCTAATCAAAGATTTTCGGTTTAAAGCTCATGCCATACGTGGGGTCGGGCAGGGCGCTTAAGCCCCGCCTGATTCTAGATCAATTTGGACGCCCTCTTGCCCAGGCCCGGGCATTGGCCCTATCTGACCTCCCCGTCTGGATCTGAAGCGGGTGACTAAGGGTAAAGACGCACTGTGGTAACGCCTTTTGACGCTAAACGCCTGGCCCAGCATGCTGGCCGCCTAGACCTGACGGGTGCGCCCGAAGGGTTTGATGCCCTGATCATGGCGGATCTGGTGCGGGCCAAGGGGGGCACTTGCGCGTTTGTCGCCAGGGACGGGACCCGTGCCACGGCCTTTGCCGAGGCCCTGACCTTTTTCGCGCCAGAGATTGAGGTTATCCGCTTCCCGTCCTGGGACTGTCTGCCCTATGACCGGATTGGTCCGTCGGCGGCGGTGGCGGCCCAGCGTATGTCGGCCTTGAGCCAGTTGACGCAGGCCCCGTCTGGCAAGACGCCGCGCCTCTTGATCACCCAGATCCCAGCCCTGGTCCAGCGCGTGCCCTCACGGGCTGTGATCGCACGGGCCAGTTATATGGCCGCCACGGGCCAAGACGTAAACATTGCCGATCTGGAGCGGTATTTTGCCGTCAATGGCTATGTCCGCGCCTCGACCGTTTCGGCCAAGGGCGAATTTGCCATTCGCGGCGGCGTGATTGACGTGTTTCCGCCCAATGCCGATGAGCCGGTCCGGCTGGACCTGTTTGGCGATACGCTTGAAACCATCCGTGCCTTTGATCCAGAAACCCAGCGCTCGATCCGGCCGCTCAATTCAGTCGCGCTTTTGCCGGTCAGCGAAGTTCTGGTTGAACCAGATTCCATCTCGCGCTTCCGGACTGGCTATGTCGCCGCCTTTGGCGCACCGTTGGATGATGCGCTTTATGCCTCGGTCAGCAATGGCGGTCGCCGGGCGGGGATGGAGCACTGGCTGCCGCTGTTTTATGAGCGGATGGAGACCTTGTTTGACTATCTGGGTCCCGAGGCCCTGATTGGCCTGGACTATCTGGCCCCAGAAGCGCGCGATGAGCGCCTGGCCATGATTAGCGATGCCTATGAGGCCCGCACCGATCAGGCCGGGATCCGCAGTGGCTATAAGCCCCTGGCCCCAGACCAGCTCTATCTGACGGGCGAGGAATGGGACCGTTTGTTTGAGGTCCATCCCTCACGCCGCTTTACGCCGTTTCGTCATGACGGCGAGGGGCAGGTGGATATGGGCGCGCGGCAGGGGCGCGGCTTTGCGCCTGAGCGGGCCAAGGATTCTTCCAACCTTTTCGAGGCCGCCGCCGACCATGCCCGCGCCCTGGGCGCGGCGGGTAAGCGCGTTTTGTTTGCCTCCTGGTCCGAGGGCTCGTCCGAGCGTTTGGGTGGTATGCTGGGCGATCATGGCCTTAATGATCTGATCTATTCGCCCTATTGGCAGGCGGCCAAGGCCGCCGATCCCAAGCGGCCGCAGCGCGTGGTGCTGCCGCTGGAACACGGGTTTGAGACCGACACCCTAGCCGTGATCTCTGAGACCGATATTCTTGGCGACCGGTTGGCGCGGCCGACCAAGCGCCGCCGGGCTCAGAACTTCTTGGCCGAGGCCTCGTCCCTGACCCCCGGTGATCTGGTCGTGCATATTGACCATGGTATTGGGCGTTATGACGGCTTGAAGACCTTGGATGTGGCCGGCGCGCCGCATGACTGTCTTGAGCTGCAATATGGCGGCGAGTCCAAGCTGTATCTGCCGGTTGAAAATATCGACCTCCTCACCCGATACGGGTCTGAAAGCGATGATGTACAGCTTGACCGGCTCGGCGGCGCAGCCTGGCAGGCCCGCAAGGCCAGGGCCAAGGTGCGCCTGCGCGAAATGGCCGATGGCCTGATCAAGATCGCGGCGGCGCGGATGCTAAAAAAATCCGAACAGATCTTGTCGCCTCAAGGCCTGTTCGAAGAGTTCTGTGCCCGGTTCCCATACGAGGAAACCGAAGATCAGTTGCATGCGATTGGTGATGTGCTGGGCGACCTTGGCTCTGGGCGGCCCATGGACCGTCTGATCTGCGGCGATGTTGGCTTTGGCAAGACCGAGGTGGCGCTAAGAGCGGCCTTTGTCGTCGCCATGAGTGGCCGTCAGGTGGCAATTGTCTGCCCAACCACCTTGCTGGCACGCCAGCATTTCAAGGGCTTTTCCGAGCGCTTCAAGGGCTGGCCGGTCAAGGTGCGGCAGCTCTCGCGCATGGTCCCGGCCAAGGAGGCGGCTGAAACCCGCGCCGGTGTGGCGGCAGGTGAGCTGGAAATCCTTGTCGGTACCCATGCGGTCTTGTCTGAGCAGGTCAAGTTCAAGGATCTGGGCCTGGTCATTGTCGATGAAGAACAGCATTTCGGCGTCAAGCATAAGGAAAAGCTAAAGGCCCTGCGCGCCGATGTGCATATGCTGACCCTGTCAGCGACGCCTATTCCGCGCACGCTTCAGATGGCACTGTCGGGCATACGCGAGCTATCGATCATTGCCACGCCGCCGGTCGATCGTCTGGCCGTGCGCACCTATGTCATGCCCTTTGATCCGATTGCCGTGCGCGAAGCCTTGCTACGCGAAAAGTATCGCGGCGGTCAGGCCTATTTCGTCACGCCGCGCCTGGCCGACCTGCCAAGGCTTGAGACCTTCTTGCGCGAGCAGGTGCCCGAGGTGAAATTCGTGGTTGGCCATGGTCAGATGGCCCCAACCCAGCTCGAAGACGTGATGAGTGCGTTTTATGACGGCCAATATGATGTGCTCTTGGCCACCAGTATTGTGGAGTCCGGGCTCGATATTCCGGCGGCCAACACACTGATTATCAACCGCGCCGACATGTTTGGCCTAGCTCAGCTCTATCAATTGCGTGGCCGGGTTGGGCGGGCCAAGACCCGGGCCTATGCCTATATGACCACACCGGCCGACAAGCCCATTACCCTGTCGGCAGAGCGGCGGCTTAAGGTTCTGCAGTCACTAGACAATCTGGGCGCGGGCTTCCAGCTGGCCAGCCATGACCTGGATATTCGCGGCGGCGGCAATCTGCTTGGCGACCAACAGTCTGGCCATATCCGCGAGATCGGGGTCGAGCTTTATCAGCAAATGCTCGAAGATGCCGTCAATGAGATGAAGGCCGGTGAGGTCGAGATGCCGTCCGATCGTGGATGGTCGCCGCAGATCAATACCGGTGCCTCGGTCCTGATCCCTGAATATTATGTGCCCGACCTGAATGTGCGCCTTGCCCTCTATCGGCGCCTGTCTGAGGCCGAGCGCGCCGAGGACCGCGAGGCCATGGCCGCCGAACTGATCGACCGGTTCGGCCCCTTACCCGACGAGGCCGGGCAATTGCTAAAGGTTGTCGCGATCAAGGGCCTGTGTCGTCAGGCCAATGTCGCCAAGATCGATGTTGGACCCAAGGGAGCGGTGGTCTCGTTCCGCAATGATACCTTTGCCAATCCGATGGGCCTGATTACGTTTGCGCATAAGAATGCCATGGCCTGGCGGGTGCGGCCTGATCACAAGGTGGTGGTCAAGGGCGAGTGGGAAACCCCCAATCAGCGCCTTGGCGCGGCCGAGCGGATCTTGACCGAATTGGCCAGGCTGGCTGGCCTAGGCAGCTAGGGCTTGGTCGATGGCAGCGGCAAGGTTTTCAGGCGATTCTGCACCAACCGCTGCAACCTTGCCGCCAAAAATGGTGAAGGGCACGCCCGTGATCCCGGCCTGCACGGCGACGCCATGCTCATGCGCGATCAGGGCCTTGTCGGCGTCTTCGGACAAAAGCTTGAGCACCATCATCCGCTCTAGGCCAACACTGTCGGCAATATCGGCTAGGACTTCTGGATCGCCAATATCGCGCAGATCGGTGAAATAGGCGGCCATGACCGCCTCAATCATCGCTTCTTGCAGGCCCGCAGCGGCGGCCCAGCGGATCACCCGGTGCACGGCATT
>CANGEH010000030.1 GCA_947452665.1 Caulobacteraceae bacterium | reverse complement strand
TGGCTGTGATTATGGTCTAGAAGTGGCCATCTTGCCGCGATAAAGCGGTATCTAGCATTTGACGGCGGTTTTGCACGTCACACTGCATTTCTGATCATTTCTTGGGTCCAGAGCTTCATGTCTAAGCGCACATATTTCGGAACCGACGGTATTCGCGGTCAAGCCAACCAACACCCCATGACTGCCGAGGTCGCGCTTCGCGTCGGCCTTGCGGCAGGCAAGGTCTTTCAGCGCGGCGGCGATCGGCGGCATCTGGTCGTGATCGGCAAGGATACCCGGCTGTCTGGCTATATGATTGAGCCAGCCCTGGTCGCGGGCTTTGCCAGTGTCGGCATGGATGTGCGGCTGTTTGGGCCCTTGCCGACCCCCGCCGTGGCCATGATGACCCGCTCCATGCGCGCTGATCTTGGCGTGATGATCTCGGCCTCGCACAATAATTTTGCCGATAACGGCATCAAGCTGTTTGGCCCCGATGGCTACAAACTGTCCGATGCGCATGAGTTGCAGATCGAGGCCCTGATGGATGAGGGCCTGCAAGAGGGCTTGGCCGAGCCGCGCGGTCTTGGCCGGGTCAAGCGGATTGACGATGCCCAGGCCCGCTATGTTGAAATCATCAAGGCGACCTTCCCGCGCAATCTAAGCCTTTCGGGCATGCGCGTTGTGATCGATTGCGCCAATGGCGCGGCCTATAAGGTTGCCCCGACCGCGCTTTATGAACTGGGCGCTGAGGTGATTGAGGTTGGGATCTCGCCGGACGGCACAAATATCAATGAGGAATGCGGCTCGACCCATCCGGGCGCCATGGCCAATGCGGTGCGGGAATATCGTGCCGATATCGGCATTGCTCTGGACGGGGATGCCGATCGTCTGGTGATTTGTGACGAGCGCGGTCAGGTGGTCGATGGCGACCAGATCATGGCGATTATTGCGGGGGCCTGGGCCGATCAGGACCGGCTGGCCGGGGGCGGAGTGGTGGCCACCGTCATGTCTAATCTGGGGCTGGAGCGGTTTATGGCCGCGCGGGGCCTAACCTTAGAGCGCACGCCTGTTGGTGACCGCAGTGTCATGGCGCGTATGCGTGAAGGCGGCTTTAATTTGGGCGGCGAACAGTCTGGCCATGTGATCTTGTCGGATTTCTCCACCACGGGCGATGGCATGATTGCCGCCTTGCAAGTGCTAGCCGTGCTGGTCGCGGCGCAAAAGCCCATGAGCAGTCTGGCCCGACAGTTTGAGCCCGTGCCGCAAATCCTGAAAAATGTACGCTTTTCGTCCGGCAAGCCGCTGGAGAATGCCAAGGTGCAGCAGGCTATTGCCGACGGGGCCTCGAGCCTAAAGGGCTCGGGCCGGGTTCTGGTCAGGGCCTCTGGTACCGAGCCCCTGATCCGGGTTATGGCTGAGGGCGATGATGACCGTCAGGTGGCCAAGGTCGTCGACACCATTGTCGCAGCGGTCAAGGCTGCGACCGCCGCCTAGCCCTTGGCCCCCTTGGCGAGAAGCGCCAGCGCACTGTCCTGACAGGCCTTGGTGGCGGCGATTAGCATTTGGCCGCCAGTATCTTGCGGCCTCGGGCCAATGGTCTGGCCGCGCCAGTCGGTGACAAGACCGCCCGCGCCCTCAATCACCGGAATGGCGGCATCAATATCCCAGGCCTTGAGCCCGGTCTCTAGGACCAGGTCCATCGTGCCTAGGGCGACCATGGCATAGGCATAGGCATCGCAGCCCATCCGCGCCAGACGGCTGGCGTTGCGCAAGTCGCTCCAGGCCGCAGTCTCGCCTAGGTCAAACAGGCCGGTATCCGTGGTGGCGATAATAGCCTGGCTGAGACTGCCGCAGTCGCGCACCTTGAGCGGTGTGACCTTGTTACCCTTGATCAGGCGTGAGCCTAGGGCTTGGGAACCCACAAAGCTCTCGCCCAGAAAGGATTGACCAATCAGGCCCAGAACCGGGCGGCCCATATGGCGCAGGCCAATCAGGGTGGTCCAGACCGGCAGGCCTGCGACAAAGGCGCGGGTGCCGTCAATGGGATCGAGCACCCAGACAAATTCGGCATCGGGCCGATCCTCGCCATATTCCTCACCTATCACGCCATGGTCTGGATAATGCTTGGCGATCAGGGTGCGAATGGCCGCTTCTGCCCCCTTGTCGGCCTCAGTGACCGGATCAAACGCGCCTTGGCTGGCCTTGTTTTCCAGCCCGTGATCGGCACGAAACAGCGGCAAGATCACCTCACCGGCGGCGGCATGCAATTGCAGGATAAAGGCGTCGAGGGCCTGAAGATGATTTTTCGCAAGCTGGGTCATGCTTCAAGGCTTAACCGCCCAAACGGGCCTTGAAAAGGTCTTGCGAGCTTGATCTATGCAGAGCCTTGCGTTGCGCGACTCTCGCGGGGCGTTCAGGATGGACTTATGACTGGCCCCAAGGTTTCCCTGCAGCAAGATCTGGCCTGGCGGCTTGAGGCCTTGGGCTATGACCTGTTTACGGCCCTGTTTCGGCTCTTGCCGACCGATGCCGCCTCGGCGTTTGGCGGCGGCTTTTTGCGGCTATTTGGACCTTTAAGCGGCGCACACAAGGTGGCGGACCGCAATCTGCGCCTTGCTTTTCCCGAAATGGCCTTGGCCGAGCGGTTACGGATACTGGACGCGCAATGGGAGGGGCTCGGCCGGTCGTTTGCCGAGTTCTCGCTCATGGACCGCATCTTGCCCTCTACGGGCCGGGTCGAGGTGGTCAATATTGAGCGCCTGCAGCAAATCGCCCGCGAAAAACTGCCCGTCGTTTTTGTCTCTGGCCACCTGTCCAACTGGGAGGTCATGCCAGCGGCCATTGTCGATTGCGGAGTCATCTGCCAGATGACCTATCGCGCCGCCAATAATCCTTATGTCGATGATCGCATCAAAAAGAGCCGATTTCGCTACGGGGTGCGCTTGTTTGCCCCCAAGGGCGGTGACGGCGCGCGCGAATTGCTCGAGGCCATGGGCCGGGGCGAGTCTGTGGCCCTGATGAATGATCAAAAATTCAATGGCGGGGTCGCTGCGCCGTTTTTTGGTCATCTGGCCCATACCGCGCCCGGGCCAACCCGCCTAGCCTTGCGCTTTGGCACGGTCTTGCAGCCCATGTCAGTGCAGCGCACCCGGGGCGCGCGGTTTCGGGTCATTGTTCACGACCCCATCGAGGTGCCCAATACTGGCGACCGCACCGCCGATATCGAGGCGGGGGTACGTCTGGTCAATGCCTTTATGGAAGAGCGGATTCGCGAGCGGCCCGAGGAGTGGTTTTGGGTGCATAAGCGTTGGTCCAACCAGGCCTATGACAGCCTAAAGGCTTAAGCCTTTGGATTGCGTTCCTGCCAACGCTCAAGCGCCTGCTTTGGTCCGGCAAAGGCTTCCTGATTAATCGGATCCCAATAGCGTAAGGCCTCTAGCGGGATCTTGGCCCCGGTCACGGCACAAAGCACAAATGCGCCAGCCTTGAGCACGGCAAATTCGCCATCGCCATAATGCAGGACGGCAGGCTCATTGGGCTTGGAAGCCGAATTGCGATCAAAAGCGTTCATATAGCCCTTATAATCCTTTGCCGCGCCAAGGTCTAGAACAGGCTGCCCTGATCGGTGCGGGCGGGCTTGCGCGTAGGCGGTTTGGCGGGCGGCGAGGCGGACGCGCCATCTGTGACCACGGCACTGCGTTCCTGCTGGCCGGCAAAGACCAGTTGGACGGTCTCGCCATTGGCCAGATCGCTGGCTTGACGGGCGAGGCTGCCATCGCCCTTGCGTATCCGAGCAAAGCCCCGGGCTAGCGGCCGGTCCGGATCAAGCGAAACGCGCAGCTTTTCCAAGCCTACCAGCCGCTCGCCCGCCAAGGACAGCCGCCGTGCAACGGCATTATCAAGCCTCAATGCAAGGTCGGGCAGACGCGCGCGGCGCATGGCCTGGTCGGCGGTGCGGCCAATGGCTAGATCCAACCTGCCGGACAGGTCGGCTAGGCGTTCAGCCTTGACCTGGCCTGGCCGCTCCAGCAGGGCTGGGGCTAGGCGTCCGGCAATGGCCATAAAGGCGCGGTCATGGGTATTGGTATTGCGCTCCAGCCCAGAATTTAGCCGCCCGGCCGCCCCGTCAAACCTTTGACTGGCCAGAGCAAGCAGGTCGGCTGGTCTTGGCAGGCCGCGCGCCGTGGCGGCCAGATTGACGCGTCTATCGTCCAAAAGACGGCTGCCGGCGCGGGTTAAGCGCTTGTCTAGATCGAGTATACCCATCCGCAATTCAGCCAGTACGGGGCTAGCGATTTCGGCCGCTGCCGTCGGGGTTGGGGCGCGGCGGTCTGAGACATAATCGATCAAGGTGGTGTCGGTCTCGTGACCTACTGCCGAGATCAGAGGAATCTTACTGGCCGCCACGGCCCGCGCTAGGGCTTCATCATTAAACGCCCAAAGGTCTTCAACCGAGCCGCCGCCGCGTGCGACAATCAGCACATCGGGGCGGGGTATATCGCCGCCGGGGACCAGGGCGTTAAAGCCCTCAATCGCGGCGATTACTTGAAGAGCTGCCTGATCGCCCTGGACCACCACGGGCCAGACCAGCACATGGCACGGCCAACGTTCGCGGATGCGGTGCAGAATGTCGCGAATCACAGCCCCGGTCGGGCTGGTAATCACCCCAATCACGGCGGGCATGGTCGGCAGGGCCTGTTTTCGATCGGCCGCGAACAGGCCCTCGGCCTGAAGCCGGGCCTTGAGACGTTCAAGCTGAGCCAAGAGCGCGCCAATGCCCGCAGGCTCTAGGCTCTCGATCACGATCTGGTATTTGGACGAGGCAGGGAAGGTGGTGATCTTGCCGGTGGCAATCACTTCCAGCCCCTGTTCGGGCTGACAGGCCAGGCCCCGAACGACCCCCTTCCAGATCACGCCATCAATCGCGGCCTTGTCATCCTTGAGGGTCAGATAGACATGGCCCGAACTATGGCGCGTGACCTTGGACACCTCGCCGCGCAGTCGCACATGGCCATAGGCATCCTCGAGCGTGCGCTTGAGGGCAAAGGCCAGTTCCGAAACCGAAAAGGCGCTGGCATTGGTAGAAGACTGATCCATGCCGCGACTATAGCGGCCTTGACGCGCCGCTGGCAAAGGCTTGGTTCGCGGGCCTCAGGTCGCGCGCTCAGGACCTTGTGTCAAAACAAAGCTAAAACGACACGCCTTGTCGGCATAGGCAGCGGCCCCTTGGCACATGCCCCTTATGAGTTCGTTTAGGTCGTGGTCTAGCTGCAACAGGTCAAGATGATAGATGGGTTCATGATGCGCGATCCGATTGCGTATCTCCAAAACCCGGCCGTTCATCGCAAAAATCTCATGTCTTGCGTGACTACGCGCATAGGGAAAAACCTTTTGGAGATTGTCTGGCCAGCCAAACATTCGGCTATAGCGCTGTGCAAACATAGCCACCCAAAAGCCTGCAGAAAGGTCTGCGACAATCATGTCCGTGGTTGGGAAGTCTAAGCCGCGTCGATTTTTTTGACGCAAAACTGAAGTCCGCAGACCGTCCAGGTCAGATTTTCGCAACTGGCTGACTACGGGTCTATGCGGCCAATCCTTGCCAAATTTCTCGCTCAAGAAGCCATTCATTCGGTTGCGCAGGGTTATTTCCCAAATCTGTAATCGAACATAAAGGCCCTGAGAGAGCCTGACATTCCAATCATAGAGCCGCAGGGCCGATGGGCGATTTCCACCTGAATCTTTCAGGTGCCGACCGAGTCGCGCGGCACTCAAGCTGGCCACAAATGCTGACTCTAGGTTGCGATTTGGCAGGAAATTTTCTTGCATAAACGGGCCTTAGTCGTTATAAAACAAGCGTGAGCCTTGGGTTTTGGTCACTGGAGCGGCACTCCACCCTCCCGAGGACGAGAATAGGAAAGGCGGCCTTTGCGGGCCGCCTTTTTTACCTTTAGCGTTGAACGAAATTTTTCAATCATAAATCGTTTTTTGCCAAGACCTTGACCCCGGGCCTGAGCCGCGCCACACGCTAGGCTTATGAACATATTGCTTATCGGTTCGGGCGGCCGTGAACATGCCCTGGCCTGGAAGATTGCAGCCTCGCCACGGGTTACGCGTCTGGTGGCAACGCCGGGCAATCCGGGTATGGCCAAGATTTGTGAGACACGCCGTATCAAGGCCACCGATGTCGAGGCCCTGGTCGCTTTGGCCAAGGAAATATCGGCTGATCTGGTCGTGGTCGGGCCAGAATCAGCGCTGGAAAAGGGTCTGGCCGATCGCCTGGCCTTGCTGAACATCCCCTGTTTTGGCCCGACTGAGGCCGCCGCCCAGCTGGAAACCTCCAAGGCCTTTACCAAGGATTTTACCCGCCGCCACGCTATCCCCACGGCGGCCTATGGTGTGTTTGAGGATGCGCCAAAGGCCAAGGCGTTCTTGCTTGGCTTTACCGCCCCCTATGTGATCAAGGCCGATGGGCTGGCGGCCGGCAAGGGGGTGGTGATCGCCGCTGACCTTAGCGAGGCCGAGGCTGCGATTGACGATATGCTCGGCGGCCGGTTTGGCCAGGCCGGGGCGCGGGTGGTGATTGAAGCGTTCATGACCGGCGAGGAAGCCTCCTTATTCGCCCTGTCCGATGGCAAGACCGCCATGCTGTTTGGCGCGGCCCAGGATCATAAGCGCGCGCTTGATGGCGATCAGGGCCCTAATACTGGCGGCATGGGGGCCTATTCGCCTGCCCCGGTCCTGACTGCCGCGCTCTTGGACCAGGCCGAGCAGCAGATGATCTTGCCGACCGTGGCGGGTATGGCCACCGAGGCCATGCCCTATCGCGGCGTCCTTTATGCCGGACTGATGCTGACGCCAGCGGGCCCAAGGCTTGTGGAATACAATGCCCGATTTGGTGATCCAGAATGTCAGGTCCTGATGCTGCGCCTGAAAAGCGATCTGGTGCCCTATTTGCTGGCCACGGCAAATGGGACCCTGGATCAGTTACCCCCGCCGCAGTGGCACGATGCGGTGGCCATATGTGTTGTGCTGGCAGCACCCGGCTATCCCGACGCGCCCAAGACCGGCTCGATCATCCGCGGCCTGGATCAAGATTTTGGCCCCGATGTGGTGATTTTTCATGCAGGCACCGAACGAGCGGCCAATGGCGATATCTTGGCCAGCGGCGGGCGCGTGATCAATGTTTGTGCGCGCGGCGGTGACCTAGCGCAGGCGCGGGCCCTGGCCTATGGCGCCATTGCCAAGATTGATTGGCCGCAAGGCTTTCACCGCACCGATATTGGCTGGCGCGGATTATGAGGCGCAAGGCCGCTTAAGCGTTGATGCGGCCTTGCTCCCAAGGCTTTGATGGTTAAACTCTGGCCAAACAAGTGTTTGGGAGACACCACATGGCCGAAGCCGTCCAGGACGCACAAGATACCTTTTCCGGGACCAAGGAGGTCGAGGAGCGTCACCGCATAGACGAGGCGAAATTGGCCGACTGGATGGTCGCCAATGTCGAGGGCTATGAAGGACCGATGGAACTGCGCCAGTTCAAGGGCGGACAGTCCAACCCGACCTATCAGGTGGTCACACCCGGTGCGACCTATGTCCTGCGCCGCAAGCCGCCCGGCAAGCTCCTGCCCTCGGCCCATGCCGTGGACCGCGAGTTTAAAGTGATTGCCGCCCTCAATAAGACCGGCTTTCCTGTCGCCAAGGCCTATGCGCTGTGCACGGACGAAAGCGTGATTGGCACCATGTTCTATATTATGGGCATGGTTGAGGGCCGCATTCTTTGGGACGGCCGCCTAGAAGGCCACACCCAGGCCCAGCGCAGCGAAATCTATGCCGCCCAGATCAAGACCTTGGCCGAATTGCACACCACAGATTACATGGCCATTGGACTGGCTGATTTTGGCAAGCCCGGCAATTATTTTTCCCGTCAGATTGACCGCTGGAGCAAGCAGTACAAGGCGTCTGAGACCGTCAATCTGGAAAGCGTCAATAATCTGATGGCATGGCTGCCCCAGACCACGCCGGTCGATGATGTGACCTCGATCGTGCATGGCGACTACCGGCTGGACAATATGATCCTGCACCCAACGGAGAACCGGGTTACGGCGGTGCTGGACTGGGAGTTATCGACTCTTGGCAATCCCATGGCCGATTTCACCTATTTCCTGATGCAGTGGGTCATGCCCTCAGATCAGCGCGGCGGCCTAGCGGGCATGGATCTGAAAAAGGCGGGTATTCCTTCGATTGAAGAGGCCGTGGCCCAGTATTGCGCCCTGACTGGCCGTTCTGGCGTGCCAGAGCTGGATTGGTATTTTGCCTATAACCTGTTCCGCCTGGCGGCGATTTGTCAGGGCATTGTTGGCCGGGTGCGCGATGGCACAGCCGCCTCGCCCTATGCTGTGGCCATGTCCGAGCGCGTGCCGATCCTGGCCGATACGGCCTGGCGCTTTGCCAAGAAGGCGGGGGCCTAAACCCGCCTTAAGGCCTTAGGCCGGAGCCGTGCCGATCGCCTTGGCCAATAATAGGTCAAGCATGGCCTCGTTCTCGAAACGGGCCCGGACCGGCCAGGGCGTGACGCGCAAGCGCCAATGCATGGGCAGGCGCACCCAGTCCTTTTCGGTGGTGACCATGCCGGCGCCAAACAGGGCGGCGCGTCCGGCCAAGAAGGTCAAGGTCTCGTCGTCATAGGGGTCGTGGTCGGGGAAGGGTGCAAAATCGACCAATTGGCAGCCCGCCTCGGTCAGGGCCCTTTCGACCTTCCAAGGCTTGCCCACACCGGCAAAGCCTAGTTGTGGGCCGCGCGGCGGCGGGGCGGGGGCCTCGATCCGCGCGATCAGGACGGGCTTATCGCCAAACAGGGCCTTGAGCTCCGCATCCATCTTGCTGATCCCATGCGGCAAGAGCACGACGACCGCATCGGCGCGGGCCAAACCCTTTTTAAGCGGCTCACGCATGGGGCCGACCGGAAACACGGCGCCGTCGCCAAACGGCCATTCTAGGCCGCGGGTCTCGCCATCCACGACAATAATGGACAGGGCCTTTTTGACCGAGGGGTTTTGGTGGCCGTCATCCATGACCACCACATCGGCGCCTGCGGCCCTGGCCGCCCTTGCCCCGGCCAGACGGTCTTGCGCCACCCAGAACGGGAAGTCTTGGGCCAGCATCAGGGGTTCATCCCCGACCATGGCCGCATCATGATTGTCGGGATCGACCTGCAAGGGACCAATGGCGCGGCCGCCATGGCCTCGGGACAGGCCGTGGGCCTTGATCTTGGCCTTGGTCAAGCGCAGCAGGATTTCGCGCACCACCGGGGTCTTGCCCGCGCCGCCAAGGGTCAGATTGCCGACACAGATTACGGGAACACCCGGATCGCCAGGCTTGCCATGGCCAATCTTCCAGGCCGTAACACCCGCCCATAGCCAGGCCAGAGGCAGGAGCAATAACCGGACAGCCGGCGCACCCTTGCGCACATACCACCAGCGGGGCGTTGAAAAACTCATGCCCCGTCCCCCTTATTGGAAAGGGTCGGCAGGATGGGGACTAGGCTGGCCCAAAGCCGGTCCAGATCCCCGGCCTCACGCGCGCAATAGTCCAGAGCCGCCGCCGCCATGGCCTTGGCCCGGGTCTGGTCATGCCAGATAAGATTAAGCGCCTTCATCAGCTCGGCCTCGCAGGCGACCAGTTCCAGTCCCCCCGTCGCGACCATATCCGCATAGACTTTCGAAAAGTTAAAGACCTGATTTCCAGAAATAATCACTGAACCGAGCCGCGCGGGCTCCAGAGGGTTATGCCCACCTATGCCGGGCAAGAGCGAGCCGCCCATTATGGTAACGCGCGCTAGGCGATAAAACAGACCCATTTCGCCGAGCGTATCGGCAATATAGACCGCCGTTGAGGCCGTAATGGTTTGGCCCATAGCGCGGCGGGCCGTCTCTCCAAGCGCTAGGGTTTGAACCAAGGCCTCTAGGCCTAGGCCGCGCTCGGGGTGGCGCGGCGCAAGGATCAGCAGGGGCCGCGGCTTGGCCAGGCCGTGCCAGGCCGCCAATATAATCTCATCTTCCCCGGCATGGGTGCTGGCCCCCAAAACCACACCGCGATCACCGATCTGATTGTGCAGGGTCTCAAGTGCGGAGGCGTTATAAGCAAGGGGCTGGGCCAGGGTCTTGAGATTAGCAAGCCCAACATCCGGCGCGCCTAGGGCCGTTAGCCTTGCCTGGCTGTCGCTATCCTGAGCCAGGATGAGGTCAAATTGGCCAAGCAAGGCGCAGGCCGAGCGCGAAAAACGGTTCCACCCCTTGGCGCTCGCCTCGGTCATACGGGCCGATAAGAGGGCCAGCCTGGCACCGCTGGCCTTGGCGGCAAAAATCGTGTTTGGCCAAAGCTCGCCCTCCAGCCAGATGGCCAGATCGGGTCGCCAATGGGCCATAAAGGCCTCGGCGGCCCCCGGCGTATCGACCGGCGCATATTGGTGGATTGCGCCTTTGGGGAGGCGCTGCGCCAACAGGGCCGCCGCTGTGCGCGTGCCGCAGGTGACCAGCAAGGTCAGGTCCGGGCGGCGGCTGTGCAGGGCCTCGATCAGGGGCAGGCCAGACAGGCTTTCGCCGACACTGACCGCATGGATCCAGACCAAGGCCCCGGCCGGGCGATCAAGGCTGGGCACGCCCAAGCGCTCGCCAAGGCGGTCTGGGTCTTCCTTGCCGCGTTTTGCGCGGTTTGACAGATGCTGGCGGATCAGGGGCTGGGCAAGGCCGGTCAAGGCCCGATAGAGCCCAAGCATGACAGTGGCAGTCATTGCACCAATTGCTCGGCGCGGTCGGTTACGGCGCTCAGGCGCGCCGCCCAGTCGCTGGCCAAGGCGACCAGATCGCTCTTGCTATCGGCATAGAGCGGCCCGTCCCAGACCATGGCCCCCTTGGCAAAGGGCAGGGGCACAACGGCGGTGTCCCAAGTGCCTAGCCGGATGCAGGGCTTGCAGGCTAGGCCAACCATCATGACCGGCGCGCCGCTGAGCCTAGCCAGCATGGGTGTACCATCGGCCATGATCAGGGCCGGACCGCGTGGGCCGTCGGGGGTAATGGCCATGGCCCCGCCTTGGCGTATCCATTTGGCCATGTCACGAAAGGCTGCCTGGCCGCCCTTGGCCTTGGCCGGGTCCGACCGCTTTTGCGACGAGCCGCGCACGGCGGGAAAGCCCAATAGCGCCATGGCCTTGGCAATAAATTCGCCGTCGGGCGATAGCGAGATTAAGGCCCGCATATCCTGGCCATGCCCATGGGGCCAGCTGGCCGGGGACATAGAGATTCGCGCATGCCAAAAACATAATATGGCCCCACTATCCATCTTCCAGACCGCCTCAACGCTGGGTTGATCGATTTTTTGCCAGCGGATCGTGGCCAGGGTGATGCGCAGATAGAGGGCGAAAATATAGGCGAGGGTCAATTGCACCGGGCGCGAACGAAACAGGGCCTTCATGACGGATCTTCCCCAACCTGCGTATCTAGGTCCTGCGAGCGTGCAAGACGGGCATAAAGCCCGCCGCTGGCGATCAATTGATCATGATTGCCGGTCTCGACCACCCTGCCCTGATCAATCACATAGATGCGGTCCGCGCCGCGCACGGTGGACAGGCGATGGGCAATCAGCACGGTGGTGCGCCCGGCCATGAGGCGCTCCAAGGCCTCTTGAACCTTGGCCTCGCTTTCGGTGTCGAGGGCGCTGGTCGCCTCATCGAGCAGGAGTATGGGCGCGTTTTTTAGGAAGGCCCGGGCAATGGCGATGCGCTGGCGCTGGCCGCCCGACAGGCGCGCGCCCGCCTCGCCGACCGGGGTGTCATAGGCCTTGGGCAGGGCCATGATGAAGTCATGCGCCGCAGCTTGGCGGGCCGCCTCGGCAATCTCGTCCTGACTAGCCCCTGGCCGGGCATAGGCAATATTGGCCCCGATCGTGTCATCGAACAGGAAGGGCTCTTGCGTGACCAGGGCAATCTGCGCGCGCAGGCTGGCTAGGGTGACAGTGCGCACATCGACCCCGTCTAGGCAAAGCCGCCCGCTGATGACATCATAAAAGCGCGGGATCAGGTTGAGGATCGTGCTCTTGCCGCCGCCGGAAGGGCCAACCAGGGCAATGGTCTCGCCGCGATGGGCTTCCAGACTGACGCCGGACAGGACCGGGGCCTCGGGTCCATAGGCAAAGGACACGTTTTCAAGGCTCAGGCTGGCCTTGGTCAGGCTCAGGGGCTTGGCGCCTTCGGCATCGCGCACCTCGGCCTCAATATCGAGGGCGGTAAAAAGGCGGCGCGCGGCGGTCAGCCCCTCGGCCATCACCGTCTGGAGATTGGCCAATTGGCGCAAGGATTGCGAGGCCATGGCCAGGGCGCCCAAAAACGCAATAAACGCCCCGACATTCATCTGGCCGCTGACCGAGCGCCAACCGGCATAGGCCATGACGCCGGCCGTAATCAGGGTCATCAGGGCCTCAGTCGTGGGCGCGGCGGCGGCGCGGGCATTGGCCCCCTTGATCAGGTGGGCCTGACGCCGCTCGACCACAGTGGCAACGCGGGCCTGTTCATAGGCCTCGCGGTTCTCGATCTTGACGATCTTGACTCCGTCCAGGCTTTCCATGACGGCGGTCGAGAGGGCCGAGGTCTCGGCCATGGCCCCCTTGGCGGCCTTGGTGGTGCGTTTGGAAAACCGGCGCATGACCGCTACGGCTAGGGGCGCAACGACCAGAACCCCGAAAGATAGGCCAAGATCCTTGTTCATCATGACAATGATGGCCCCGACCACGGTCAGGAGGTGCTGGGTATAATTGACCACGCCAGAGGTCGCCGCCTCGCGGATCAATCCCGCATCATAAAGCACCGAAGAGACATATTCGCCCGAATGGGCGGTGCGCAG
>CANGEH010000029.1 GCA_947452665.1 Caulobacteraceae bacterium | reverse complement strand
GGAAAAGGGGCGCAATGTGGTCTGGAATGCCGACCGCATTGACGAGATTGAGCGCGTGGTCAAACACGATGTCATCGCCTTTCTGACCCATGTCTCCGAAGTGGTTGGGCCCGAGGCGCGCTTCCTGCATCAGGGCATGACCTCGTCCGACGTGCTCGATACCTGTCTTGCGGTCCAACTTAGCCGCGCCAGCGATATGCTGATTGCCGATGTCGATATGGTGCTGGCCGCGCTCAAGCGCCGGGCCATGGAGCACAAATTCACCCCCACGGTCGGGCGCAGCCACGGCATCCATGCCGAACCCACAACCTTTGGCCTGAAACTCGCCGGGCACTATGCCGAGTTCCAGCGCGCCAAGGAGCGTCTAGCCATGGCCCGGTTCGAAATCGCCACCTGCGCCATTTCTGGGGCCGTGGGCACATTTGCCAATGTCGATCCCCGCGTCGAGGCTCATGTTGCCGAGAAGATGGGCCTAAGCATTGAGCCGGTCTCGACCCAGGTCATTCCGCGCGATCGCCATGCCGCGTTTTTTGCCGCCCTCGCCGTGGTCGCCTCCTCGGTTGAGCGTCTGGCGACTGAGATCCGCCACCTGCAGCGCACCGAGGTCCTAGAGGCCGAAGAGCCGTTTGATCCGGGCCAAAAGGGTTCGTCCGCCATGCCGCACAAGCGCAATCCGATCCTTACGGAAAACCTGACCGGTCTCGCGCGTCTGGTGCGTTCCGCGGTCATTCCCGCCCTTGAAAACGTCGCCCTTTGGCATGAGCGCGATATCAGCCATTCCAGTGTCGAGCGCGGCATAGCCCCCGACGCCACCATCCATCTGGACTTTGCCCTGCGTCGCCTGGCCGGTGTGATGGAGCGGTTGGTGATCTATCCCGAAAACATGATGAAGAATCTCGATCGGCTCGGCGGCCTGGTCCATTCGCAGCGCGTCATGCTGGCCTTGACGCAAAAAGGCATTGGCCGCGAAGTCGCCTATGCGGCGGTGCAGGGTGCCTCGATGAAGGTCTGGCGCGGCGAGGCCAAGTTCCTGGACCTGCTCAAGGCCGATCCAGACGTGCGGCCGCATCTGAGCGATGCCGAATTGGAAGACGTGTTTGACCTGACCTATCACTTCAAACACGTCGATACGATTTTTGACCGGGTATTTGGGGTCAATAGTCCCGCCTAGAAGCCTGCCCCAAGCCTAGCCAGTTGCCCGCGCATGGCTTTCAGGCGCTTATCGATCTCGGCCATGGTGCGGTTGAGCGCGCCCTCATCATCGCGCCAGACCTGAATCACCCGGCCCCAGACCAGGCTCATGGCCGCAAGGCGCGCCGCGCCCTTCAGACCGCCTGTATCAAGGCCTGCGGTCTCAAGTAGGGCGCGGACTGTGCGGGCAATGCGCGGCGCCATGGGGGCTGGTCCCTCATCGGCGGCGATGGCGATCAAGGCGTGACGGTGTGGCTCCATCGCCTCAATCCGAGCCATGACGGCATCGAACAATCGGTCGTGAAGGTCGGTTTGCGCCGACTGTGCCGTCGCCATGGCCGCCTGATCAAACCCAGCCGAGACCAGATCCATCAGGGCGCGCTTGCTGCTGGCCAGGACAAACAGCTCTGCAAACCCAATCTCTGCCTTGGCGGCAATATCGAGCAGGCTGATCTGCGACCAGGGCCGGTCTTGGGCCAATTCAAGCGCAGCCTGGCCTGCGCGATCGGTGAGGGTGTTTGCGGAGTTTGTCATAACTTGCAAATGGCGCGGATAGGTCGCCGCGGCAAGGCCTGCCAAACACGCAACTTCAGCTCTTAACGGAACGCCGTGCCTGGCCGGACGCCCAGCTTTTTGAACACCATGGCCGCGGGGCAAAAGCCGGTAAAGGCCGATTGCAACATATTGGCGCCCGCAAACGCCGACAGGGCCATCCAGTAAGGGTGGACAAAATAGGCCAGCAAGACACCGGTCAAAACAACCAGCCCAGCAAAGGCCAGAACGGCGCGGTCTATGGTCATCGTGTCTCTCCTCATTCAGGGCAGAACCCGCCCTAGTCTATGGCATTGGCTCACGCGCGTGCCTGAGCTTGATCAAGGCGCAGGGTCCAGCAGCGGTGAATATGGGCTGCCAAGCTCGACCGCCTTGACCATGGCCCATTAATATCATATTTGCGAATATACGAATATAAATAATTAAAAGATGTGAGAGACATGATCCCCATGGCCAGAATGCCCGCCTTGATCGCCCTGATTATGGGCCTTGGGCTATTGACCGGTTGCAATGATCGCAAGGTCAAGGCCCCTTCCCCCGCGCCGGTTACCACGGCTGTCGGCCTAACGGTTCAGATCCAGACCGTGGCGGATTTCAAGCCGGTCTCGGCCATCATTACCTCACGCGATGAAGGTCTGGCCAAGGCCCGGATTGGCGGCACACTGGTGCGCTTGAGCGTCAAGGAGGGCGACACGGTCCAGCGTGGACAGGTGCTGGCCCAGGTGCGTGATGAACGCCTGATCTATCAAACCGAAGCGCTCAATGCCCAGACCCGCGCCGTCGAGGCCGAGCTTGCTCGCGCCGAGGCCGATCTGGCCCGTATCCAGACCCTGTATAATAGCGGCATCTATGCCAAGGCGCGGCTGGATCAGTCCCTAGCCGCCGCCAAGGCCGCCCGCGCCAACCTCGCCGCCGCAAGGGCCCAAGCGGCCTCAGGCGCAGAACTGGGCCGTCAAGGCGCGATCCTGGCCCCCGCCAATGGCAAGGTAATACACGCCCCGGTTCCGGTCGGGACGGTCGTCATGGCCGGGCAAACCATTGTCGAGATCACAGCCGGGGCCATGATTGTGCGGCTAGACCTGCCCGAGGCCCAGGCCGCAAGCCTAACGCCCGGCGGCTTGGTGATGCTAGAGCCCTACGGCGCGCCGCCAATCGAGGGCCGTATCTTGCAAGTCTATCCTTCGGTCACAGACGGTCAGGTGCGCGCCGATATTGCCGCACCAGGCTTGGGCTCAGACCTAGCGGGTCAAAGCGTGCGGGCCTTGGTCAGGGTTGGCGAGCGCCAGGCCATCACCCTGCCCCGCGCCTATATTGCCAAACGGTATGGCCTAGATTTTGTCCGGGTGCTGGCCAAGGACGGCAAGGTCTCAGACGTCACCGTCCAGACCGCGCCAACGGGCCTGCCCGGCCGGGTCGAAATCCTGTCTGGGCTCGTGCCGGGCGATAGGGTCCTGCCCGTGGAAACAGCCCAATGAAGCTGGGCCTGTCGGGCCGCTTGACGGCGGCAACCATTGCCTCACCTCTGACGCCGCTTTTGCTGATCGCGGCCTTGGCCATAGGCCTATTGGCCGCTGTCACCATACCGCGCGAAGAAGAGCCGCAAATCAGCGTGCCCATGATCGATATCCAGGTCGCCGCGCCCGGCCTGAAAGCGGCCGATGCGGTGGAACTGATCGGCAAGCCGCTAGAGACCATCGTCAAGAGCATTAATGATGTCGAGCACGTCTATACCTTTGCCGATGATGATCAGGTCATGGTTACGGCCCGGTTCAAGGTCGGTGTTGACCCCGACAATGCCGTGGTGCGGATCAATGAAAAGATACGCGCCAATTATGATCGAATCCCGGCCGGGATCGCCGAGCCGCTGATTGTTGCGCGCGGCATTAATGACGTTCCTGCCGTGGTCTTGACCCTGTCGCCCGGGCCCGGGGCGGCGGGGCACTGGACCGATCAGGCCCTCTATTCATTGGCGGGCAAGCTTCGCACCGAGGTGGCCAAGGTCGATGATGTCGGCCTGACCTTCCTGGTCGGGGGCAGACCCGACGAAATTCGCATCGAGCCCGATCCAGCAAGGCTGGCCCTGCACGGGGTCTCGGTCGGCACACTGGTTGAGACCGTGCGCCAGGCTGGCCGCAGCTTTCCGGGCGGCCAAGTGCGCAATGATGGCGCAGCCGTGGCGGTCACGGCGGGACGCACCCTTGGCTCAGCCCAGGATGTAGGCCAATTGGCCCTGCCGTCGGTCTTGGGACATCCCGTTTATGTGCGCGATGTTGCCAATGTCGTTCAGGCCCCGCGTCAAGACCAGACCCAAGCCTGGCACACGGCGAGGGTTGGCACAGGTTGGGCCACAGCCCCATCGGTCAACTTGGCGATTGCAAAACGCAAGGGCGCCAATGCCGTCATCGTCTCCCGCGCCGTCATGGCCAGGGTCGAGGCCCTGAAAGGCAGCCTGATCCCGCGCGATATCCAGGTCTCGGTCACCCGCGATTATGGCGAGTCTGCCAATGAAAAGGCCAATGAGCTTCTGTTCCATCTAGCGCTGGCGACAATCAGTATTGTTGTCCTGATTGGCCTGACAATCGGCTGGCGCGAAGCCGCCGTCACCGCTGTGGTCATTCCAACCACCATATTGCTGACCCTGTTTGCATCCAAGCTGATGGGCTACACCATCAATCGGGTCAGTCTGTTTGCGCTGATTTTCTCCATCGGCATATTGGTCGATGATGCCATTGTCATGATCGAAAATATTGCCCGCCATTGGGCCATGGCGGACGGGCGATCGCGCCAGCAGGCTGCGATTGAGGCTGTGGCTGAGGTCGGCAATCCCACAGTCGTTGCGACCATGACCGTGGTTGCAGCCCTGCTGCCCATGCTGTTTGTCTCGGGCCTAATGGGCCCCTATATGGCGCCGATCCCGGTCAATGCCTCGGCGGCCATGATCTTCTCCTTCTTTGTCGCTGTGATACTCGCCCCCTGGCTGATGATCCGCTTTGCCCGCCAGACCTTGAGCGAAGGCCAGGCCCACGGTCACGCCAGCCACGGCCCAGACCGCTTGGGCGCGCTTTATCGCCGTCTGGCTGGACCCGTCATAGCCACGCGCAGGCGCGCCTGGACCTTCTTGATCGCGGTGGGCGTGGCAACCTTGCTGGCCTGCACCCTGTTTGCGACCAAGACGGTGACGGTCAAGCTCTTGCCGTTTGACAATAAGTCCGAGCTGCAACTGGTGCTCGACATGCCCGAAGGTACCAGTCTGGAGACCACCCGCCGCACCCTGACCGAGGCCGCCGCCATTGCGCAAGCCTTGCCCGAAACTCTGGCGATTGATGCGGTCGCGGGCGGGGCCTCGCCGTTTAATTTCAATGGTCTGGTGCGCCACTATTATCTGCGCCGCGCGCCCGAACAGGGCGATGTCTCGATCACACTGGCTGCAAAATCCGAGCGCAAGCGCACCAGCCACGCCATTGCCCTAGACCTGCGCCAAAAGCTCACCGCGCTGGCCCTGCCCATGGGGGCCAGCATCAAGGTGGTCGAGGCCCCGCCCGGCCCGCCGGTCATGGCGACCTTACTGGCCGAGATCTATGGACCCGATGCCAGCACCCGGCGCGATACGGCGCAGCGGGTCAAGGCGGCCTTTAAGTCGGTGCGTTATATTGTCGATATTGATGACAGCTATGGCACGCCGCGCCCGCGTCTGCGTCTGACCCCAGACCGTGAGCGGATGGAATATTTGAAGGTCTCAGACAAGGAAGTGCTGGACTCGCTTGGCGCGGCCATGGGCGGGACGGTTGTCGGCTATGCCTATGGCGGCGAGGGGCGCGACCCGCTCGAAATCGCCGTACGCCTGCCCCAGTCCCAGCGCGTCTGGGGCCAGACCCTGTCCAGCCTGCCCGTTGCGGCCTCGCAGGGCCAGGCCGGGGCGCGGCTGGTCTCGCTCGGCGAGGTCGTGACGGCCCAGCGCGAGCCCGGCTCAACCCATATTTTTCGCCGCGATGGCCGCGATGTCGACATGATCATGGCCGAGTTGGCCGGTCAGTATGAGGCCCCAATCTATGGCATGCTGGCCGTCGACAAGGCCCTGAAGGCCGGGGACTGGCCGGGTGGCCATGTGCCGGACATCCGCATGCACGGCCAACCCACCGACGAAAGCCGTGCCAGCATCCTTTGGGACGGCGAATGGGAGATTACCTGGGTGACCTTCCGCGATATGGGGGCCGCCTTTGCCGTGGCCATATTGGCGATTTATGTGCTGGTGGTGGCCCAGTTCAAGAGCTTTGCCCTGCCCCTGGTCATATTGACCCCCATCCCCCTGACCCTGGTCGGGATTGTGATCGGGCATGTCCTATTTGGCGCGCCGTTTACTGCCACATCTATGATCGGCTTTATCGCCCTAGCCGGGATTATTGTGCGCAATTCCATCCTGCTGGTCGACTTTATCCGCCACAGCCAAGGCGCAGGAAAGCCCTTGCGCAAGGTGCTGCTCGAAGCCGGGGCCATCCGCTTTAAGCCCATTGTCCTGACCGCCATTGCCGCCATGATAGGGGCCAGCGTTATCCTGTTCGATCCGATCTTTCAGGGCCTGGCCATATCCTTGCTGTTTGGCCTAGCCTCCTCGACCCTGCTGACCGTACTGGTCATACCGGCCATTTATGTGGTTCTAAGGGATGATCAGCCACGTAGCTTACAGAATCAGACGCCATGAATGCCACGCCACAGGATAGGGCCGCCCTCGAGGCCAGCGCCCACAAGGCCGCCCGCCTGATGAAACTCTTGGCCAGCGAACAAAGACTGATCATTCTGTGCCGCCTGAGCGAGGGCGAGTGCTCGGTCGGCGAACTGGCCAGCCATCTGGGCATGAACCAGGCCGCCACCTCTCAGCACCTTGGCAAGATGCGCGCCGAAGGCCTAGTCGCCACCCGCCGCGCCGCCCAAACCATCTATTACCGCATAGCCGACCCCGCCGCCGTTCAGATCGTTGACCTGTTGTGCACGCTTTATGGCGGCGAGGCAAAGGCGGGTTAGGGCTGGAGGGTTGGGTCTAGTGTTTTAACCTCGAAACACGCATAAGGTGAACGATAGGGGCGCGCTGAAGTCCGTGAGACGCTTTTTGAATGAGGCAGGTATCAGGCCCGAAACAGACCATGACGACTATGACGCTTGACGGCTATTTGGCGACCATTGAACGCGACGCGGACGCAGGACTTTTCCACGGCGAAGTGATCAATACGCGCGACGTCTTGACCTTTCAGGGCCGCTCACCCGAAGACCTAAAACAGGCCTTTGCCGAGACCTTGGCCGATTATAGCCAATGGTGCGCAGAACGCGGCAAGTCCCCGGAAAAACCCTTTTCCGGAACCTTCACCGTCCGCCTCGACCCGGAACTTCACCGAAAAATCGCCGCTGCCGCCGCAACCGCGCACCAAAGCCTGAACAGCTTTGTCGGGACAACGCTGGCAAAGGCGGCGGGGTAGAAAGCCTAAAACCCTCAATTACACCTAGCTATGCTATCCGCCGCACCTCGGGTTGCGCCCCCACCCCCACCCCAATCGTCTGTTCGATCCAGGTGCGGGCATTGGCTATGTGTTGCTCGAATTCGGGCAGGTCATTGACGCAGAGAAACTTGATCGCGGGTGTCGCGGCGGTGCGCATTTCGGCTCGGACCTGGTCTAGGGTCTGGTCGTCGAACATGCCGGCCGCTAGGTGAAGATAGTCATGCGCTTCTAAAAGGGTGGCGCTGCCGGCGCGGATACAGGCGTGATTATGCAGGCTTTGCGGCAGGAATTGTCCTGTGCAGCGAAAACGGTGGACAATATTCTCTAAAAACGCGTCGCGGTGTTCGGCAAAAAGCGCTGCCATGACCGATTTTTTCATTGGGTGGACGACATGGGCGCTTAGAAAAATGCGGTCCGCGCTATAGCCCGATAGGGTGGCCGACTTGATCTGATTAAAATGGTTGAGCAGGGCCAGTTCGCGCCGCTTGATCGGGCAATCGGCAAGTTCGCTATAATCGGCCCAATGCCCGCGCAGGACGGGCCCGGCAGGGGTGAAAAAGTCGCTCGGCTGGACGGGGCGTGTGACAAACACGTCGTCATTGAAATACAGAAAATGCTCAGCCAGCCCCTTGATCCGCCAGAGCATGGTTTCGATGCTCAACGAATTAAAGGTCGGCAAGACCTGTTCGTGGCCAGCAAAAATCTCGCAATGATCGACCATGCTGATCTTGGCGCAGAAGGCCGGGGACAGGTCTGGCAGTTGCGGCGCTTGATCGTCAGTAATGATCCAGACGCGGCGAATCCAGGGGGCGTTAAGCTCAATGGCTCTTAGGCAATAACCCAGCTCATCGCTATCGGCCCAGCGGTGCGGATTGATGGCATTGCCATGCAGAGGGGTCTCGGCGGCGGCCATATAGTGCATACGTTTTTTCAGGTGGGCAGGCTGGGCGCCATCCACCCAGGTTATGACCGCATCGATCTCAGATAACATTAAGCTTTCCGTACGCCCTTGCGGGCAGGATCCAGCCCTCACACCGCCAGTGAGCGCGGTGCTAACCCGGGCCAAGCCTTTGCCTGGCCAAAATATCTATCCATTGGAAAAAATGGTGGACGCAGTAGGGATTGAACCTACGACCCCTGCCGTGTGAAGGCAGTGCTCTCCCGCTGAGCTATGCGTCCTTCCTCAAGAAGGGATGGGTCTATATCCCGCCCCGCCCCGGGGGGCAAGGGCTCTAAGTGGCCGGGCCGGTTTTAAGCGCGTCCAAAAATCCGCAAGCCGTTGCCATAGGATCGACCTTGGCCTTGGCGGCGGGCGACAGGGCGTCATAGGCTTGGCGCAGGGCGGTCAGGCACTTGACCTGATATTTGAACACACCTTGGCTGTAATCATGGCCCAGCGCGTTAAAGCTAAAGGTCTCCTCGCCCCGGGCAATGGCCTGTTCATTGGCTTGTAAAAAGGGGAAATAGACCGAGCCCGCCAGCTTGAGCAGGCCCATGGCCGCGGGTGTGGGGGCAAGATCCGGGTCCTGCCAATCGCCGCCCTCCCAGCCGCCTAGATCGTCAATATTCAGCATCCAGCGAAATAGATAGGGGGCGGTGTCGCGCATTAGGTCAGCAGCCGTGGGATCAACGGCGTTCTGGCTCAATTGCCCATACCAGGAAAAATCAGCCAGGGACGGGCGGGTTCCGAACAGGAAAGGGATTTGCGGGATCTGGTCATTGAGCAGGGCATAGATTTGGCGACCGGTTTCCTCGATCAAGGGTGCATTTTGCGGCGTGCATCCGACTAGGGCCATGCGGCCGACCTGACGGTCACGGATCGCCTTGGCCGTGCCTTCAATCGCCTCTTTCCCCAGCCCCATCATGCGGTCAAAAATGATCCAGCGGCTGCACTGGTCCTGATCGCGCTTGAGGAACCAGCGATGATGGAACATCAGCTTGGTTGCCCATTCATCAGCCATGTCTTCGAGCAGAAACGCCAAAAACGCCTGGGCCTCGTCAGAGGGTACGATCGAGCGGTGATCGGGAAAGCGCCGCTCTAGATCATAGACCAGCGGCGTGGAATCGTTCATGGCCGTGCCATCGGCATATTCCAGCACCGGAATCACCGGGGCCTTGACCTTGGCAAACACATTGGGCGTATCGGCGCGCATCTGGACCCAAAGATGCGGCAGGCGGCGATAGCGCAATATGGCGCGCATCTTCATGGAATAGGGCGAGCCTAGGGCTCCATAAAGTCGCATCAATCCATCGGTCATGTGGTTACCCTTTCTCGTCCTTGGCCGGTCTTGCGCCAACTCTCAAATTTGCATCTAGCCTGCCATATTAACCGGGCTGCGGTCGAGTCCCTGTTTTTCGCGCCTCACGTCGGGTTTTGACTTGGAATCATTGCTTTTGCGGGCGGATTAGCCCAAGGGAGGGCGCGTAATTTAAGGCATGGGATACCGAATGACTGAGGCTCGACGGATTGACGGTAAGGCGTTTGCAGACACGTTGCGCGGTAAACTGACTGACGAAGTCGCGGCGCTCAAACGCGATCATGGCCTGACCCCGGGCCTGGCGGTCATTCTGGTCGGTGAAGACCCTGCCAGCCAGATCTATGTGCGCAATAAGGGCCTCCAGACCGAGGCCTGCGGCATGCTGTCGGTCACCCATCGCCTTAGCGCCACCACGCCCCAGGCAGAACTGGTTGCCCTGGTCAAGGCGCTGAACGCGGATGCGAGCATTCACGGCATTTTGGTCCAACTGCCCCTGCCCGATGGCTTTGATTCCGATGCGGTGATTGCGGCGATTGACCCGGCTAAGGATGTCGATGGTCTGCATGTGGTCAATGCTGGCCTTCTAGCGACCAACCAGCCTGCCCTCACCCCCTGTACCCCCCTTGGCTCCATGCTGCTACTCAAGGACGCCCTTGGCGATCTGACTGGCCTGCATGCGGTCGTGATTGGCCGGTCCAACCTGGTGGGCAAGCCGATTGCGCAATTGCTGCTGCAATCCAATTGCACCGTGACCATGGCCCATTCGCGCACCCGCGACCTAGCCGCCCTTTGCCGCCAGGCTGATATTCTGGTCGCGGCGGTGGGACGGCCAGAAATGGTTCGCGGCGACTGGATCAAACCTGGCGCAACGGTCATCGATGTGGGCATTAACCGGGTCCCGGCCCGCGATCCTGCAGCGGCCGCAGAGGGCAAGACCCGGGTCGTTGGCGATGTGGCCTTTGACGAGGCGGTCAAGCTGGCTGGCCAGATTACCCCTGTTCCCGGCGGTGTTGGCCCCATGACCATTGCCTGCCTGCTGCAAAACACAGTGACCGCCGCCAAACGCATAGCAAAAATTTAGCGCCCTAAGGTAATTTGCCTAAATTTTGCCACCCTTGATTTTTTTATCTGCAGCCCGGATGTAGATAGCCCAATCAAGGAGTGGTGAGTCATGGGTTTATTCGAGTTTAAGACAGGGTCGCATAAACGGTCGTTTGGCATGGCGGGCCTAGCCAGTTTGACGCTTGTCCTAGCGGTTGGCGCCCCGGCGCAGGCGGCGGTGAAACAGCCCGTCAAGGCGACGCAAGCTTCCGATATTGCTTATGATCCAGCCGCTAGTCGGGGCCAACTGGCCAATGGCCTGCGCTATGTCATCCTGCCCAATGCCAAGCCCGAAAAGACCGTTTTGCTGCGGCTTTATATTGGTACAGGCTCCTATGATGAGACCGATGCAGAGCGCGGCGCGGCCCAGGGCTTGGCCCAACTGGCCCTCGAAGAGACCCGGCATTTCCCGAGCGGTAAGCTGAAAAGTGGGTTTGAGGCTGAGAGGATCAGCTTTGGTGGCCAGCCCAATGCCAATGCCAGCATGAACGGAACCACTTATGCCCTAGAGCTCAAGGATTTTAGTGCGGCAAAGTTGGATCTGGGCCTGCGCTGGTTTCGAGATGTCGCCGATGGATTGACGCTCACGCCCCCTACACTCGACCATGGCCGGGTGGGCCTAACCGAGCAGTATACGGACAGCCTTGGTGGGCCAAAAGAAACCGCCGACGCCCTCAATAGCTTTATTGGCCCAAACCTTCGCATCGCGACCCGCGATCCGGTTGCGACCCCCGCCGAGATCGCGGCGCTGAACCTTTCTGGACTGAAGACATTTTATGCCAAATGGTATGCCCCGGCCAATACCCATCTGATCGTGGTCGGCGATGCCCCCGTCAGCGAAATCAAGGCAGCGATTGAGGCGCAATTTGGCAGTTGGAAAGCGTCGCGCCTGCCCGGGCGCGCAAAACAAAACCCAACTCAGGACAAGCGCGGCCTGACCGTCATGACCAAGGCCGTGCCCGGTTCACCCTCAATGCTCAATATATGCAAGGTCACAAGGGCCAAGCCTGAGCAGATTGACAGCGTCGCAAATCGATCATTCGCAGCCAAGGATGAGGCCTGGATTACCGTTCTCAATGAGCGGCTAGGTCGTCTAGCGAGCGGCGCCAATGCGCCATTTGCCTCCGTCGGCATAGGCCAAGGTCAAGGCCGAGAGGCCTCGACAACCTGCCTTCAGGCCATGCCGGTCAAAGATCAATGGAAGATCGCCCTGGAGGCCTTGAGCACGGAATTGGCGCGCCTTGAACGTCATGGTGTTTTGACCGAAGAACTCAGCCAGATCCGGACTGACAAGCTGGCCGAGCAGGATAAGGCGATAAACCGGGCAAAGGAACGATTAAGCCCAGACCTGGCCTATGATCTTGTACAGTCGGTGGCCAATCGGTCAGTTTTTACCAGTCCAGAGGAGGCCAAGCGCGTTACCGATGCGGTTTGGTCAAGCCTGACTCCGCTGAATTTTGCTCAAGGCTTTCAACAGGGCTGGACTGGCAGCGGCCCACTCATCAGCTTGATCTCAGACAAGCCTGTTAGCCCCGATGCGCTGAAATCCGCCTGGCTTGATCTTGCCACTAAAGGCGATCCCGGCGCGCCCAAGGTGCCCGGAAAGGTCGTCTGGACCTATGATGATTTTGGGCCCAAGGGCGCTGTCGCCAAGCGCGAGCTTGTGTCGCCGGCCAATTTTGTCAGGGTTCAATTTGCCAATGGCGTGATCTTAAACTTCAAACAAACAGATTACGAAAAAGGCTTTGCTTATATCCGCATTCGCTTTGGCAGTGGCCAGAGACAGATTGATCCAGCCTTAAGATCAGCCGTCAATTTGGGTGGATCCCTGCTTTTACCCGGTGGCTTGGGCCAGCTTAGTCTTGATGAATTGCGAAAAGCCAATCAGGGTAAACAGTGGGGTCTAGCCCTAAACATCGGCAGGGACTCCTTCTTGATGATTGGGGATAGTCGGTTGCAGGACCTGGACCGGGAATTGGAAACCATGACGGCGTTTTTAGCCGATCCAGGCTTTCGCCCTGAGGCCAATGTCCGGATCCCCGCAATCGTAGACACCTTGCTTAAAGAAACTGAGGGACCAACGTCCAAGGCCTTGGTCGGCCTTTCCGACGTGTTCGGCGCCGATAGCTGGATGGGGTTGCCCTCGCGCAGTGACCTGCTCGCCACCCAAATGCGCGATGTTTCTGCGGCCCTAAAAGGTCCGATGCAAACCGAAGGGCTCGAAGTGACGATCGTCGGCGGCCTTGCAGAGGACGATGCCATAGCCCTGGTTGCACGCACGCTTGGAGCACTGCCAAAACGACGCGAGGCCTTGACCGTTCGATCCGATTTCAAGCCTCTGAGCTTTCCAGCAGGCCGCAAGATCCAAATCGACCTGGCTGCGGATCAGGAGCGGGCCGCCTTGCTTATGGTTTGGCCGACCTTTGCGCTGGACGATTCGCGTCGAATGGAGGTCCGATCGCTGGCCTTGGTGAGTGAACTGATCAGAACCCGCCTGAT
The DNA here is from genome assembly GCA_947452665.1 of Caulobacteraceae bacterium. GTDB lineage: Bacteria > Pseudomonadota > Alphaproteobacteria > Caulobacterales > Caulobacteraceae > CAISGS01. Next base: position 35 of record CANGEH010000029.1, on the reverse strand, counting down.
CGACCGGCTAAGAGCCGAAAAACTCGATGAGGTTC
>CANGEH010000028.1 GCA_947452665.1 Caulobacteraceae bacterium | reverse complement strand
TGGCGGGCAAGGATATTGAAGGCGCGGTCCAAAGACTGGCCCAGATGGCGCGCGCCGCTGGTATCCATCTGATCATGGCCACCCAAAGACCCTCGGTCGATGTGATTACCGGTACGATCAAGGCCAATTTCCCAACCCGGATTAGTTTTCAGGTCACCTCCAAGATCGATAGCCGCACGATTATGGGTGAGCAGGGTGCGGAGCAATTACTGGGCCAAGGCGACATGCTCTATATGGCCGGAGGCGGACGCATTACCCGCCTGCACGGGCCGTTTGTCTCTGACAGCGAGGTCGAGACGGTCGCCGCCTTCCTGCGCGCCCAGGGCCAGCCTCAATACCTCGAAGACATTACGGCTGGCGAGGATGATGAGGGCGAGGATGGCGCACCCGGCGAGGGCGGAATGTCGGGCGATGAGTTGTATGACCGCGCGGTGGCCGTGGTCACGCGCGATCGCAAGGCCTCGACCAGCTATATCCAAAGACGCCTACAGATCGGCTATAATCGCGCCGCCTCCTTGATGGAAAAGATGGAGCGCGAGGGTGTGGTCACCGCCGCCAATCATGCCGGCAAACGCGATATTCTCGCCGCGCCGCCGCCGCATTAGCCCGCTATCAAGCCTGCCCCAGCGCCCAATCTTGAGCATCAGGACTGTCATGCCCAAAATCCGCCTGTTTTTATCGCTTGGCCTCGCCGCCCTGATCTCCAGCCAAGCCTTGGCCCAGGTGTCCGCAAAACGGCCTGCAATTGCCAATCAGAGCCTTTCTGCCCAAGACCGGGCCCTGGTCGATCGGGCCGGCGCCTATCTTGAAGCGCTTGGTCAGGCCAAGGGCCGGTTTGTCCAGACCGATCCGCGTGGCAGTCAGACGCGAGGCGATCTTTATCTGCAACGGCCCGGCAAGATGCGGTTTGAGTATGATCCGCCCCAAGGGCTGTTGGTGGTATCGGACGGCTATAATGTCTCGGTCGCCGATAGCCGCCTTAAGACCTTTGAAAAATACCCGCTCGGGGCAACGCCTCTGGCCCTCTTGCTGGCTCGGCATGTTTCGCTCGACAGGGGGGTGGTGATTGATCAGGTCAGCCGCGGCGCCGACGGCTTTTCCATCACCGCCCATGATGGCCGTAAGCAGGCCGAGGGCCGGATCCGGCTCGTGTTTTCCAACGCACCGCTGACACTAAGATCCTGGACCGTGACCGATGCTCAGGGCCAAAGCACGCGCATTGACATTACAGAGTTCAAGACGGCCAGCGGGCTCTCGGCCAGCCTGTTTCAACTCAAGGACCCGCGCATCCTGCCGCCGACTCGTCGCTAAGTGTGACATATTGACGACAGGCAAGCGTCTTGTGTATTTTTCTTGACTTTTTATTTCTAAGTTGCAATTATGACACTCATGAGGGCGGCGGTCGTGTCGACCGCTTCCTTATCCTGCGTCGGACCCCATCCCCTCCCGGCGACGGTTAGACCCCTTGACGCCCGGTCGCGCCTTGCGCACCGGGCGTTTTTCTTGGGCGCAAAACAGGTTATAGGCCAGATCAACCAAACTTACTGGAATCGCCTCATGCGCCTGCGCCTAGCCACTTGGAACATTAATTCTGTCCGCCTGCGGGCCGAGCAGGTGGCACGATTCGTCAGTGAGCAGGCGCCAGACGTGCTGTGCCTGCAAGAAATCAAGTGCCAGGACGGTGAGTTTCCAACCCAGGCCTTTATCGAAATGGGCCTGCCCCACCTCGCTATTCGCGGGCAAAAGGGGTTTCACGGCGTGGCCATAGCCTCACGCCTGCCGCTTGAGCCCGCCGCCGATCTGGAGGCCTGCCGCGAGGGCCATGCCCGCTCAGTCTCGGTCAAGGTCGCCGGCATTGAGGTGCACAATCTCTATATCCCGGCAGGCGGCGACACGCCCGATCGTGAGGGCAATCCGAAATTCGATCACAAGATGGACTTTTATGAGCGCCTGACCGCCAATATGGCCGCGCGCGACCCCAATGCGCCTTTGATCTTGACCGGTGATCTTAATGTTGCGCCGGGCGAGCACGATGTCTGGAGCCATAAGCAAATGCTAAGGGTCGTCAGCCATACCCCGCCCGAGCTCGAGGCCATGGCAAGGCTGCATGCGGCACTCAATTTTATCGATCTGCCCAGAGAAGCCATTCCTGAGCCACAAAAACTATATTCCTGGTGGAGCTATCGCGCGGCGGATTTTCGCGCCTCGAACCGGGGCCTTAGGCTGGATCATATTCTCGCCAGCCCCGGCCTGCGCGCAGCGGCGTTTGCCACGGGCTCTGTCCAGGCCCGCGTCCATGACACGGTGCGCGAATGGGAAAAGCCTAGCGACCACGCCCCGGTTAGCGTCGATCTTATGCTCTAGGGCACGAGGCGATAGCCGCCGGGCTCGGTCATTAACAGCCTAGCCACGGCTGGATCGGCCTCGATCTTTTGCCTTAGGCGGTAAATATGGGTTTCCAGCGTATGGGTGGTCACGGCAGCATTATAGCCCCAGACCTCGGCCAATAATTCGTCGCGCGGCACAGGGCTTGGGGCTGCGCGAAACAGGTATTTGAGAATATTGGTTTCTTTCTCGGTTAGCCGGATCTTTTTCTGTTTTTGATCGGTCAGGGTCTTGGCCGAGGGGCGAAATTCATAACCGCCAACGCGATAGACGGCGTCTTCAGACTGTTCATGAACGCGCAGCTGGGCGCGGATACGGGCCAATAGGACGGCAAATTTGAACGGCTTGGTGACATAGTCATTAGCTCCCGCCTCCAGTCCCATAATCGTGTCATTGTCCTGAACCGCAGCGGTTAGCATGATTACCGGGGCCGTCACGCCAGTAGCGCGCATCTGGCGACAGACCTCGCGGCCGTTAAGATCGGGCAAATCGACATCGAGCAAGATCAGATCGGGCTTAAGCGCTTGCGCCCGCACCGCGCCCTCGGTGCCGGTCTGGGCCTGATGAACCACAAAATCATCCTGCAGATCGAGCTGCTCGGCCAAGGCCGTGCGCAGGTCTTCATCATCGTCTATGATCAGTAAGGTTTTGTGCTGAGCCATGCATATGAGGATGCATGGGTGGGCAAGATTGGCAAGGGGCGCGATCAAGGGATGATCAGATGATATTTGTCGCCACATCCAAGGGCCGGTTCCATTTGGGCCCAAACATCGTTTCCTGTGCCCTTGGCCGCGGCGGCGTGATCGCCGCAGCCGACAAACGCGAAGGCGACGGTGCCAGCCCGATCGGCGTCTGGACGATCCACCGGTTTCTCTATCGCGCCGACCGGTTGGCGCGGCCAAAGACCCATCTGCCGCTCGCTGAAATCGGCCAGAATGACGGCTGGTGCGATGCCAGTGGCGATAGGGCCTATAATCAGCCGGTTAGCCTGCCCTATCCGGCCAGCTGCGAGGCGCTGTGGCGCGAAGACGCGGTTTATGACCTGATCGGCATATTGGGCCACAATGACGATCCGGTTGTGCCCGATCGCGGCTCAGCGATTTTCCTGCACCTAGCCCGGCCAGGCTATTTGCCGACCGAGGGCTGCATCGCGCTTAGTCTGGAATACATGCTGACGGTAATGGCCACCGCTCAGCCCGGCTCAGCGCTTGAGATCAGGGCCTAGCCAAGCGCTCGCCAAACAGGGCCGACCCAACCCGCACCGATGTTGCGCCATGGGCTATGGCGATCTCAAAATCAGCGCTCATGCCCATGGACAGCTTTGGCAGCCCATTGCGTGCCGCAATCTTAGCCAGAAGCGCAAAATGCATGGCTGGCGGCTGGTCCTGCGGCGGAATGCACATCAGGCCCTCAAGCTCAAGATTAAGGTCCTTGCGGCAATGGGCGATAAAGGCGTCGGCTTCTTGTGGCGCAATCCCCGCCTTTTGCGCCTCCTCGCCCGTATTGATCTGGACATAGAGCCGCACGGACCTGCCTAGACGCTGAATCTCGTCGGCCAGGGCCTTGGCCAGCTTGGAGCGGTCTAGGGTCTCGATCACGTCAAACAGGGCCACAGCATCGGCGACCTTATTGGTTTGCAACGGCCCGATTAGGCGTAGCTCTAGGCCCTGGCGATGCTCTGCCCAGCGCGTTTGCGCCTCCTGCACCCGGTTTTCCCCAAAAATTTTCTGGCCCTCGTCGAGAACCGGGGTAATGGCCGACCAATCTTGTTGCTTTGACACAGCCACAAGGGCCACATCGTCTGGGCGGCGACCGGCCGCGTGCGCCGCGATCTCGATGCGGTCAAGAATGGATTGGCGAGGCGAGGCGTGAGAACGGGTCATAGGGCCTTAGGGTCAGGCGCAGCCGGGCTTGGCCGCATTTCGGCAAAACTAGGCCGATTGGCGCCAAATCGAAAGGCCGGCAGGCGGGTTTTACCCAGGCTTTGGCTATTAACCGACCCTGATCGGCTGACCGATCCGATGGCGGCGGCAACCGGCCTTCCCGCAGGCAGCGGCATTATTTATCGCAGCTTTGGTCGTGCTGGCGCCGAAGCGGAAGCAAGCGCCTTGGCTAGGCTGGCCAAGGATCGGGGCCTGGTCCTATTGATCGGGGCCGATGCCGATCTGGCGGCAAAAATCGGCGCCGACGGCGTGCATCTGCCTGAACGCATGGTGATGCGGGCGCCAAGACTTAGGGCGAGGCATTCTAACTGGATCTTGACCACGGCGGTGCATAATCGGCGCGCCCTCGAATATGCCAAGGCGCTTAAGCTTGATGGCGCATTCTTATCCGCCGTCTTGCCGAGCCAAAGCCCGTCAGCAGGGGTGCCCATGGGCCCGGTACGGCTTGCGCAATACGTTTCGGGATCTGATCTGCCCATCATGGCGCTCGGCGGCATAACGGCCAAGACCGGCCAAGGCCTGATTGCCACTGGGATTTACGGCTTGGCCGCAATAGAGGGTCTTAGAATTTAAATGCCGTTTCGAGGCGCACGCGGGGGGCCTGGTCTTCTGGCGCCGTATCGCGGGTCAGGCGCGTTGAATCGCCCAGAGACACCGCCCCACCCACCTGCAAGGACGGGGTCAGGCGATAAAAGGCACCCGCCTGAATGTCTTTCAGTTGCAAATCACGCCCGGTGGGCTGGTTCAGATCAAGTTTTAAGCCCCAGCGCGCCTTGTCATTCCATTGCAAGGAGCGATGCTTGGTCTGGCCGCCCCAGAGATTCTTGTCCTGCGCAAAGGCGTCGCGGGTCACAGCGTTTCGGGCGGCAAGATCGGCAGCCGCAGCGGCCCGGCTGCGGGCATTATCCGCCGCGCGCGCAGACACCGACACCCCAGCCAAACTGAAGCTCAGAGCCATAACGGCGCATACCTGCCACAGACGTGTCACGACAATCCCGTCTCCAAACCCTTCGCCCTAATCTGGACGCCAAAGGTTAACAACCCACCCAAATTCAGTACCCATTAAAAGCGTCTATAATCAAGGGTCAACTCTATCTAGGCCCTTCAAACTAACCTGAGTGTATAATTTTGTCGGTTCTGAGGCGTCTGTTGCGCTCACGCCACGCGATTCGTGATTGGCGGTCGGCGCGACGTGCTATAGACCCTTTTATATAAGGTCGGGGGCGACGGTGCTGGTCCGGATTAAACGGGTCCGCCTTTGCAGTGGAGCGATTGGGTATGGCTTGGTTTCGTAAGGCGTCTTTGGTGATGGTGTCGGTGGGCATGATCGCTGTGGCAGGTTGCTCCACCATGGGCAAGTCCGCCGCTAAGGGTCCGACTGTGTTTCAAACACAAGAAGAGGGCGGTTTTAACCCGTTCCGTTTGCGCGGTGGCGGCGGCAAGGCTGCAGAAGGCGCCGCGATCGGCGTCAACAGCTTCCTGTGGCGCGCAAGCCTGGACACCTTGTCCTTTATGCCACTGGCCTCGGCCGATCCATACGGCGGCGTGATCATTACCGACTGGTATACCAGCCCTGAAAAGCCCGATGAGCGCTTCAAGGCCACGGTCTATATCCTCGATGCACGCCTGCGCGCCGATGGTCTGAATGTAGCGATTTTTAAGCAGGTCAAGGACGCTACTGGCGGCTGGGCAGATGCAGCGACCGCAGGCCAGACCGAAACCGATATTGAGAACGCCATCCTAACCCGGGCGCGTCAGTTGCGGCTATCGACCGTCAACGGCAAGAACTAGATTTAAAGTCGGCCGGGGCCTAGGTCCCGGCCTCAGGCTTCCTCTATCCTTTCGAACCTCCGCACAGGCCAATAGCCACATCATGGCGCGTTATAATCCAAAAGAATCCGAGCCGCGCTGGGTTAAGGCTTGGGATCAGGCCGGGGTGTTTACCACCAAGGCGCCAAGTGATGCTGGCGACCAACCCAAATACTATGTCCTGGAAATGTTCCCCTATCCCTCAGGGCGCATCCATATGGGCCATGTGCGCAATTATGCCATGGGTGATGTCGTGGCCCGGTTTAAGCGGGCAAGGGGCTATAATGTCCTACACCCCATGGGCTGGGACGCATTTGGCATGCCCGCCGAGAACGCGGCCATGGAACGCGGCATCCATCCCAAGGGCTGGACCTATGACAATATCGCCGCCATGCGCGAGCAACTCAAATTGCTGGGTCTTTCGATCGACTGGTCGCGCGAATTTGCCACTTGTGATCCTGACTATTATGGCCATCAGCAAGCCTGGTTTCTAAGCCTGCTGCAAAAGGGCCTCGTCTATCGCAAGGAGGGCGTGGTCAATTGGGACCCGGTCGATATGACGGTTCTGGCCAATGAACAGGTCATTGACGGCAGGGGCTGGCGCTCGGGCGCTGTTGTGGAGAAACGCAAGCTAACCCAGTGGTTCTTGCGCATTACCGATTATGCCGACGCCCTGATCGAGGGCCTAGGCGGGCTAGAGCGCTGGCCGGACAAGGTCCGAACCATGCAGGAAAACTGGATCGGCAGGTCCAAGGGTCTGCGCCTGCGGTTTCAGTTTATGGATCAAGCCCCCACCGGGTTTGATGTGGGGCTTGAGGTCTATACCACCCGGCCCGACACCCTGTTTGGCGCAAGCTTTCTTGCCATTGCCCCCGACCACCCCTTGTCCGATTCCCTGGCCAAGGCAGACCCGGCGGTCGCGGCCTTTGTTGCCGAATGCCGCAAGGGCGGGGCATCCGGCGCGGATATCGAGACCGCTGAGAAAAAGGGCTTGGATACCGGCCTTTGTGTGCGCCATCCGCTTGATCCTAGCCAGACCTTGCCGGTCTGGATCGGTAATTTTGTGCTGATGGACTATGGCACCGGCGCGATCTTTGGCTGCCCGGCCCATGACCAGCGCGACCTAGACTTTGCCCGCAAATATGATCTCAAGGTTCATCCTGTCGTTCTGCCGGCCGGCGAAAATCCTGAGACCTTTTCGGTTGGGCTAGAGGCCTATACTGGCCCCGGCACAGTGTTTAACTCCAGCTTCCTTGACGGGCTTGATATCGAAGCTGCCAAGGTGCGGGTAATTGACCAGATCGAGGCCGCCGGTCAGGGCAAGGGCGCGACGGTTTACCGCCTGCGCGACTGGGGCGTTTCGCGTCAGCGTTATTGGGGCTGTCCGATCCCGGTTATTCATTGCCAGGCCTGCGGCGTGGTGCCCGTGCCAAGGGACCAATTGCCGATTATCCTACCCGATGATGTGACCTTTGATCGGCCAGGCAATCCCTTGCTGCGGCATCCGACATGGCGGCATGTCTCTTGCCCGACCTGCGGTGCCGCCGCCGAGCGCGAAACCGATACGCTCGATACGTTCGTCGATAGTTCTTGGTATTTCGCCCGATTTACCGATCCCACGGCCGCCGAGCCGATCAATAAGGCGGCGGCCGATTATTGGCTTCCGGTTGATCAGTATATTGGCGGTGTAGAGCATGCCGTCCTGCATCTGCTCTATGCCCGCTTTGTGACGCGCGCCCTAAAAGATACCGGCGCGCTGGATGTCGCCGAGCCATTTGCCGGCCTGTTTACCCAAGGCATGGTCACACACGAGACCTATCGCGGCCCAGACGGTCAGTGGGTAGAGCCTCAATCGGTTGAGGTCATAGCCGAGGGCAATACCCGCCGCGCAGTCATGCTTGATGGCGGCGCGCCGGTTGTGATTGGTGACATTGAAAAAATGTCCAAGTCGAAGAAAAATGTCGTCGCCCCAGAGGACATTTTTGACGCCTATGGGGTCGACGCTGCCCGGCTATTTGTCATGTCCGACAGCCCGCCTGAGCGCGATGTGCAATGGACCAATGGCGGGGTTGAAGGGGCTTGGCGGTTTGTTCACCGGGTCTGGACCGAATTTGATAGCCAGCCAGAGGGCGCAGTGGCCCCTGTACCCTACCTTCAGGAGCCGCGTGCGCTTGACTTGATCAAGGCGGCGCACCGGCTGATCGGGGCCCTGACGGACAGTATTGAAGCCTTCCGATTTAATGGCGGCATTGCAAAACTCTATGAGTTTTTGAACATTATCAAAGGCTTGCCAGCCGCTGGCGCCACGCCAGAAATCTTGTCGGCGAGGCGCGATGCCCTTTCCATCCTAGCGCGCCTCGTTGCGCCCTTTACGCCCCACCTGGCCGAGGCCTGTTGGGAGCGGATTGGCGGCGAAGGCATGGTGGTCAATGCGCCCTGGCCTGTACTTGATCCGGAACTGGCCGCCGATGATCAGCGCATCTTGCCTGTTCAGATCAATGGCAAGCGCCGCGGAGAGGTAACCGTACCGGCCGGGCTTGGTCAGGCGGAGGTCGAACAGATCGCGCTCGCGGATGAAGGCGTTGCACGCCATCTTGAAGGCCTTACAGTACGCAAGGTGATTGTTGTGACCGACCGCATTGTCAATATTGTCGCCAACTGATTGGTATTTTCGCCAAGCCTGAGACGGGGCAAGATCTTGAAACAGTCCATGGGAATGATTGAGCGTCTGGGGGCTGTCTTAGCCGCCTGCCTTCTGGTCTCAGCCTGCGGGTTTGTGCCCCTTTATGGCCAGGCCGGGGTCAGTGGCGGCCTATCGACCATTCAAGTCAAGGTGCCGCAAGGCCGGACCGCCTATCTGGTGCGCGAAAGCCTTGACGATGCCCTCGGCCACGATGTGCGCCAGCAGGCGGCCTATCGGCTAGACGTCACAGTCGATGAGCGCCGGTTTGCGCGCGGGCTAAGGGTCGATAATGTCGCCAATCGCTATGAGCTTCAGGTCAAGGTCGGCTATAGCTTGATCAATATCCAGACCGGAGCGGTCTTGTTGAGCGGGTCCGTCCCGGTCGCGGTGACCTATGACTCGGCGGATGCGCCCTATGGCGGCATTACGGCCCAGCAAGACGGGCAAAAGCGCGCCGCCCAAGAGGCTGCACAGCAGATCCGTTTGGACCTTGCCCGTTATTTTGCCAAATCGCCAAAGCCCTAGGCGGGGGCCCCAAGCCTAATGATCCTGTCTAAGCGGCCCGATATTGACCGGTTTCTTGCCCGTCCCGGCGATGATGTCCGCGCCGCTCTGATCTATGGCAAGGATCGCGGCATTGTCCGCGAGCGGGCAAGCCTTGTCGCCGCCAAGGTCACGGCCAATCCAGATGATCCGTTTGATGTTTCGGTCTTAACCGATAGCGATCTGGCCCAGGACCCGGCCCGGGTTGTCGATGAGTTGTCGGCCCAGTCCCTAATGGGGGGTCGAAGGCTGGTTCGTTTAAAGCTTGGCGACAAGATTGCCACCGACAAGGCCCTGGCCGAAGCCTTTAAACAGCATGCAGAGGGCTTACTGAACCCGGCCGCCTTTTTACTGATCGAGGCTGGCAATCTGGGCAAGGAGTCGGGCCTGCGCAAGGTTATGGAGGCGGCCAAGACCGGCGCGGTTGTCATTCCCTGCTATGAGGACGAGACAGGGGATATTGCCCGCATGGTGCGCGATGCTTTAAGCGCCGACAAGGTTGGCCTGACCAGCGACGCCCTGGACCTCGTGGTTGCGCGCCTGCCCAAGGAGCGCGGCGTGGTGCGCCAAGAAATTGAGCGGCTGGTCCTGTTCCTTGGACCCGGCAGTGGCGTTACCGCCACCCCAGCAGATCTTGCCGGATTTGTCGGGGTCGAGCCGGATGCCTCCTTGAGCGATGCGGCCTTTGATGCGTTTGGCGGCAGGCTGGGGGCCGCGCAGTCTGGCCTGCGCCGCGCTTTTATGGAGGGGGAAACTGGCCCCGCCGCCGTCCGTGCGATCGGCTATCAATTGACCCGCCTGCGCAAGGCCCTGACCCTGGTGCAAAGCGGGGCGGGTGTGCAAGAGGCCGCCAAGGCCTGCGGTGTGTTCTGGAAACAGGAACGCGAGTTTCTACGCCAGGCGAGGGCCTGGACCCTAGAGCAGCTCAATAGCCTTCAGCCCGAACTGCTCAATGCCGACCGGGCCTGTAAGACCACAGGCTCACCCGACCTGCTGATCGCCGAGCGTTTGGCCCTGTCCATTGCCGGGAGAGCCAAACGCCTTGGATTGTGATGTTTTGGAACTTTTTATACCCAAAAACCTCATGTTTTCCGATATTTACTAAAAACCGGCGAAATTAGCCTAGGCCTCGGTATCGGGGTGCCCGCCCGTGCGCGTCAGACGACGGCATAAATCGTCCAATTGCTCGAGGGTTGCATAATGTAGCCGCACCTCACCCTCACCATCGCGGTCCATAATCTCAACCTCAAGGCCGAGCACTTCGGAAAGGTCCGATTCCAGTGCCCGGGTGTCGGCATCCTTAACGGCGGTGCGGGTCTGGCCCTTGGAGCCCGGCTTAACCGAACTGGCGTCGGTCGTCTTGCGCGCTAGGGCCTCGGCGGCCCGCACCGACAAGCCCTCGGCAACAATCTGTTGGGCTAGGCGCAGCGGATCCTTGGTCGAGGCAATGGCGCGGGCATGACCAGCACTCAATTGACCACTGGCCAGCAGATCTTGAACCTCTTGCGGTAATCCCAGCAGCCGCAACACATTGGCGACATGGCTACGGCTCTTACCCACGGTCTGGGCCACGGCGTCTTGGGTGCGGCCAAACCGTTCGATCAAGGCCTTATAGCCAAGCGCCTCTTCGATCGCATTAAGATCGGCCCGTTGCACATTTTCGATAATGGCTATTTCAAGCACGGCCAGATCATCAAGCTCGCGCACAATTACCGGCAGGGTCTTTAGCCCCACCCTTTGCGCGGCACGCCAGCGCCGCTCGCCCGCGACAATCTGGAACTGGCCAGGCAGGCCCGGGGCAGGGCGCACGAGAATGGGCAATAGCACGCCCTTTTCGCGGATCGAATCGGCGAGCTCGACTAGGTCGGCCTCGCCAAATTGACGCCGAGGCTGGTCGGGATTACGCACTATCAGCTCGATCGGCGTCTCTTGCGCCGCGCGGGCGGGCGTCGCCGCGCCCTCGACCATCTCGGCCTCTGTCTCTCCCAGCAGGGCCGACAAGCCTCGCCCCAAACCTCTGCGGCCTTCAGCCATTCCGTGTTTATCCTTTTAATTCAAAAGCTTAAGCAGCCTTGCCTTGACGCACGCGTTCTCTTTGCACCACTTCCCGGGCCAGATTCATATAGGCCAGGCTGCCAGGACATTTGAGATCATAGATCAAGACCGGCTTACCAAACGAGGGCGCCTCGGACACCCGCACATTACGCGGAATCACCGTATCATAGACCTTATCCCCAAAATGCGCGCGCACGTCTTGCGCCACCTGATCGGACAGGCTGTTGCGCTTGTCATACATGGTCAAGACAACGCCCTGAATTTCAAGCGAGGGATTGAGGCTGGTGCGCACCATCTCAACCGTCCGCATCAATTGGCTAAGCCCCTCAAGCGCGAAGAACTCGCACTGCAAAGGTACCAAGACCGCATCGGCCGCGGCCATGGCATTGACGGTCAATAGGTTTAGCGATGGCGGGCAATCGATCAGGACATAGGTATAACGGTCTGTGCCCGTATTGGACCGAAGCGCCATCAGTCCGTCGCGCAGCTTGAAAGACCGCCCGGCCACCTGGCTCAGTTCCATTTCGACACCAGATAGATCCGCATCGGACGGCACAATATCAAGGCCAGGCACAGAGGTTGGGACCGCAGCATCGATCATGGGCTTTTCGCCCAGCAGCACATCATAGATCGTCGTGGTGCGCTTTTGCCGAGGCACACCAAGGCCGGTAGAGGCGTTTCCTTGTGGATCAAGGTCAAGGATCAAGACGCGCTCGCCAACTGCCGCCAGGGCGGTTCCTAGATTGATGGCGGTCGTGGTCTTGCCAACCCCGCCCTTTTGGTTGGAGATCGACAGGACCCTTAGGGCGTTGTCCGATAGCTTAGCCATGTTTTAGGCCCCTAATCTCGATAATACGGCCGCGGGGATCGCTGCGGCTGGGATAGGTTTGATATTGAAAAGACCAGAGCTTTTCAGCTTCCGCGCGCTCCGCGTCCAGCCCTTCGCCCTTAAGAAAAAGCCCGATCGCCCCGGCCTTCAAATAGGGCTGGGCAAAGCCCAATAAGCGGTCTAGCGGCGCAAAGGCCCTGGCAACCACCCGGTCGGTCTTGAGGCTAAGGGCCTCGGCCCGGCCATTATGAACTTCGGCGGGCAGGCCAAGGGTCTCAACGACGCAGGACAAGAACCGGCAGCGCTTGGCCAGGGTCTCAACCAGATGCACCTTGGCACCCGGCCTTGCCTTAAGCAGAATGGCGAGAACCAGACCCGGAAAACCAGCGCCCGCGCCCAGATCGGCCCAGGTCAGGGCCTCGGGCGCGAGATCCAATAATTGGGCACTATCATAGGCATGGCGGCCCCAAAACTGCGCCATGGCTGAGGGCCCAACAAGGTTCATCTTGCCGTTCCAGTCCTCAAGCAGGGCCCGAAACGCCTCAAGGTCCGCCATTTGTTGCGCGTTTGCAGCGGTTGCAGCTTGGAAGCTGGCGGCGTCGGATACAATAATCATGTCAGGCGGCATTGCTATCGGCCCGCTTTGGCGCGCGGCGGACATGGGCCAGAAGCGCGGTAATCGCGCCTGGCGTCACACCCTCAATACGCGCCGCCTGGCCCAGGGTGACCGGTTGGATCATGCTGAGCTTTTCGCGCACCTCATTGGACAGGCCCCCAACCGCGGCATAATCGAGGCCTGCAGGCAAGAGCAGGGTCTCATCCCGGCGAAAGGCTTCAACATCCGCCGTCTGGCGATCGAGATAACCGGCATAGGTGGCGTCAATCTCGACCTGTTCGCGCACCTCAGGCGCCCATTGCAGGATTTGCGGCCAGACCCGGCCCAGTCCGTTCAGGTCAAATTCGGCATAGGCCAGGAGGTCCATCAGGCTGCGCCTTTGGCCATCCGCCTTGACCGTGAAGCCATGCCGCGCGGCTTCTTGCGGGGTTAGGTTCAGCGTCTTGGCCATGTGGCGCGCCTCAGAAACCGCCAAGGCTTTTGCCGCAAACGCCCGAGCGCGGCCGGGTCCAACACAGCCTAGGGCCAAGCCCTTGGGCGTCAGTCTTTGATCGGCATTATCGGCGCGAAGCGTCAGGCGGTATTCAGCGCGGCTGGTAAACATGCGATAGGGCTCGCTCACGCCGCAGGTGACCAGATCATCAATCATGACGCC
>CANGEH010000027.1 GCA_947452665.1 Caulobacteraceae bacterium | reverse complement strand
ATTGACGATACCGACCTTGAGCGGTCGACCCAGGCGTTTGAGGACGGGATCGAGACCGACCTGACCTGGCTGGGCCTGACCTGGAACGAGCGCTATAACCAGTCCAAGCGGTTCGATATCTATCAGACGGCGGCCGAGCGGCTAAAGGCCATGGGCAAGCTCTATCCTTGTTATGAGACGGGCGAAGAGTTGGACCGTCGCCGCAAGGTGCAATTATCCCGTGGTCAGCCGCCAATCTATGACCGCGCGGCCTTGGCCCTGACCCCTGACCAAATCACCGCATTGAACGCCGAAGGCCGTAGGCCGCATTGGCGGTTCAAGCTGGACGGCAGGCGCGTAAAATGGACCGATCTGGTGCGCGGTGAGTGCGATGTCGACACCACCTCCATGTCCGATCCGGTCCTGATCCGTGAAGATGGCGCCTTTCTTTATACCCTACCATCGGTGGTCGATGACCTGGAAATGGGCATTAGCCATGTGGTGCGCGGCGAGGATCACGTCACCAATACCGGCGTCCAGATCGAGATTTTTGAGGCCCTAGGCGGCACAGCCCCGATTTTTGGCCATTTTTCGCTTCTGGTGGGCACAGATGGCGAAGCCCTGTCCAAGCGACTGGGCTCCATGTCGATCATGGATATGCGCGACAAGGGCTTTGAGCCCCTGGCCGTTACATCGCATCTTGCTAGGCTGGGTACCAGTGATCCGCTCGAGGCCATGGCATCGCTCGAACGCTTGAGCGAGAGCTTTGACTTCTCCAAGCTTGGCCGTGCGCCCGCACGCTATGATCCGGCTGATCTGGAGCGCTTGAACGCCCAGGTCCTGCACGCCATGCCCTATGACCAGGCCAAGCCCCGGCTCGAGGCCTTGGGTGTTGATCTGGGCGAGGCCTTTTGGCTGGCCATTCGCACCAATCTGGCCATGTTTACCGATGTTACCGAATTGGCGCGTCTGGTGGCGGGGCCTGTGACCCCGATCATTGAAGATGCTGACTTTATCGCCCAAGCCTTGGCGCTTTTGCCAGGCCAGTTTGATGACAATGTCTGGAGCGATTGGGTGGCCGCGGTCAAGACGGCGACGGGTGCCAAGGGCAAGGGCCTGTTCCAGCCGCTGCGCCGGGCCCTGACCGGGATGGATCATGGTCCTGAAATGGGCCCGCTACTGGTCCTGATCGGGCGCGAACGGGCGGCGGCGCGTCTGGCTGGCCAGACGGCCTAGCCTAGCTAGGTGAGGTCTGCGGCCCCTGGCATCATGTTCAGGCCGCGGGTTTCCTCCAGCATGGTGCGCAAGGTCGGTAAAAGGTCCTCGACCTGAGCCACAGACCGAAAGGCCGCGCGAAAGGCTTCGGGCGTCAAACGCCCCTCGATCGTATGGTCGATCAGCGCGAAAAATGGCTGCCAGAACCCTTTTTGGTCCAGAAACACAATCGGTTTGCGGTGCAGATCGAGCCTGCGCCAGGACAGAAGTTCAACCACTTCTTCCAGAGTGCCAATGCCGCCGGGCAGGACGACAAAGGCGTCTGACTGCTCGAACATCATCATCTTGCGCTCATGCATGGAGGTGACGACCACGGTCTCGACCGTGTCAAACAAGATTTCGCGACTACGCAAGAATTGCGGCATGATGCCCAGCACCTTGCCGCCATGGTCATGGGCCGCCTTGGCGACGGACCCCATCAAGCCAACCCCGCCGCCGCCATAGACGAGGCGCACGCCCTCATGGGCCAAAATCTTGCCAAAAGCCGCCGCGGCCTTGATAAAATCAGGGTCAGCAGCATTGGATGACCCGCAATAAACGCATACAGATGAAAGACTTGAGGGCGGAAAATCCATGAGGTTCGGGTTCCAAATCCAGAAAGGCACCGTTTTGAGTCGAGGCGGTCATATTAGCCGACTCTGTTGGTATCGGCCCTGCTATTCAAGGTTGGATTGATGAAGAGTTTGTGTCTGACCTTAAGGTGGGCCATTACGCTCATTGCGGCGGCAATCGCTCTGGGTCCCTTAAGCGCATGCGGACCTGCGCCCAAGGCCCAGGAAATCAAGGCCCCAGTGCTCGATTTTGGCTATTTGCAGGCCCCGGTCCTGACCTCGGCACGGATGGCGGGCGCTATGGTCGTACTATCCGGACGCTCGGCCAATGCGGCTAGGGTCAGGCTATCGAGCCCCTATGGTCAGGCCCTCGGAACCACGGCAAGCGATACGGGCGATTGGTCGATCGAGGTTCCAGCCGCGCTTAATCCGGCCGAGCCGCTGCAAATGTATGGCCTGTCGCAAGATCGTGACGGGCGACAGGTCCAGGCTGAGGGATATATCGCCGTCCTGCCCGACCCCTTGACGCCAGCTGTGCTGTTGCGGGCCGGTACAGGTGCGCGACCGATTGGCCCGCGAGGGTCGGGGCTTGCCGCTGTGATCATTGCCGATTTCGATGATGTTGGCGGCCTAGCCGTGTCGGGGCAGGCGGCGGCAGGGCAAGAGATCAAGGCCGCGCTTGATGGGGTTTGGGGCGCCCAAGGCCGCGCCGACCGCGATGGCCATTTTAGCCTGGCCCTGTCGGGCGCAACCCGGCCGGGAGCGCATCAGGTCAGTTTGCAGATCGGCGGCCGCACCCTGATCCTGCCCCTAGACATCCAACCGGCGCGCCTAGCGGCGGGACGGCTTTTTAAATCGACACAATTACAGGGCGGATGGCGAATTGACTGGACCACGCCCAGCGGCGGGGTGCAGTCCAGTCTAATCATGGTGCCAAGCCCCCAAGGACAAGTATGAGCCTGCGTTTTTCTGCCCCGTCGCGCCGCGAGTCTGTTGCCGGCGCGATTGCTGAGCCTGCCACGCCGTTTCGCTTGGTGCAGGTCTTGAGCGATCTTTGGCGGTTGGTGATCCGCTCTAATGCGCCGCACCTCAAGACCCGGCTTGGCATTGCCTTGGCCCTAACCGTGATTGGCAAGGCCTTGGGCGTGGTCGCCCCCTTGCTATTGGGCGCAGCCGTCAATCGGCTGGCCAAGGGCCAAGATGCCGCGACGGGTTTTGCGCTGGCCTTTGCCGGTCTGGCCATAGGCTGGGCGGTAATCCGTATGCTGGCGGCGATTGCGCCCCAGGCCCGCGACGCCATTTTTACGCCCCTAGCCCAGGCGGCTCAGCAAACTGCCGCGACCGAGACCTTTGCCCATGCCCTGACCCTGTCTATGGATTTCCACCAGACCAAGCGCACAGGCTCGCTGTCGCGGGTGATTGATCGCGGCGCGCGCTCGATTGATTTTCTGCTGCGCACCCTGGTGTTTAATCTGGCCCCGACGGCGCTGGAACTGGCTATGGCGGCGATTGTGCTGGCCAAGGCCTATGACTGGCGTTTTGCGGCCACGGCGGTCCTGACCGTGACCGTGTATGGGGTCTTGACCTTTGCCATTTCCGATTGGCGCATTGGTCACCGCCGCGCCCTCAATGAAGCCGATTCCGAGGCGGCGGGCCGGGCTGTGGATGCCCTGATGAATTATGAGACCGTCAAGACCTTTGGCGCAGAGGCGCGGGCGGCGGCGACCTATGATCAGGCCTTGAGCGGCTATTCCAAGGCCTCGGTCCAGGCCAATACGTCCCTTGCCCTGCTCAATGGCGTTCAGGCCGTGGTGATGAATATTGGGCTGGGGATCATGGCTGTGCTGGCGGGGATGGAGGCCATGGCTGGCCGGATGGGGCCGGGCGATGTTACCGCCGCCATACTGATCCTGATCTCGCTCTATGCGCCCCTGAACATACTCGGCTTTGCCTATCGCGAAATCCGCCTGTCCTTTATCGATATGGAGGCCATGCTCGAGCTTACGCGGCAAAAGCCAGAGGTCGCCGATGCGCCCGATGCGGTTGATCTGCCGGGGGCTCTGGATCGGCGCGGCGGGGATATTGTGTTTAGGGGCGTGTCCTTTCGCCATGATGCCCGCTCGGAGGGTCTCAGCGATGTCTCCTTCCAGATTGCACCGGGCACGACCACGGCGCTTGTGGGCCCCTCCGGCGCGGGCAAGACCACCCTAGTGCGTCTGGCCTTGCGGCTGATCGATCCGCAAGCAGGGCAGGTCACGCTGGACGGGGTTGATCTAAAACAGCTAAGGGTTGCTGCCCTGCGCCGGGCCGTGGCCCTGGTGCCGCAGGATGTGGCCCTGTTTAATGACAGCCTGAGGGCCAATATCGCCTTTGCTAGGCCAGAGCTTGATGATGACGCCATCTGGGCCGCAGCCGAAGCCGCAGAGCTTGGAAAATTTATCCGCGGCCTGCCCGACGGCATGGCCACACGGGTGGGCGAGCGGGGCCTGAAACTGTCGGGTGGTGAGCGGCAAAGGGTTGGTATAGCCCGCGCCTTGCTAGCCGATCCTCGGGTCCTGATCTTGGACGAGGCCACCAGTGCGCTGGACAGTCGCACAGAGCAAGCCATCCAGGCCACCTTGCGCCGCGCGCGTCAGGGGCGAACCACCCTGGTCGTGGCCCACAGGCTATCGACCATTGCCGATGCCGACGAAATCTTGGTGCTCAAGGCCGGGCGCGTGGTCGAGCGGGGCACGCATCAGGCCTTGATTGCCCTAGACGGCGAATACGCTTCCTTGTGGCGCAAACAGACGCGCAAGACCTCAGCGGGTTAGACCTTGGCCAAGCCTAGCTGGATCACATTGGTGCGCTCGGTACGGAAACCGGCCTCACAATAGCTCAGATAAAACTGCCAAAGGCGGCGGAAGCGCTCGTCAAAGCCAAGCGGCTTGATCTCGTCCCAAGCCCCCTGAAACCGCTCGGACCACTGGACCAGGGTATCGGCATAGTTCTGGCCAAAGCGGGTAATATTGCTCCATTCCAGCCCAGCCCTGTCGGTCTCCTGACGCAGGCGCTTTTCGCTCGGCAACATGCCGCCGGGAAAGATGTATTTCTGGATGAAGTCGGCGCGGCTGCGATAATCGGCGAACAATTCATCCTTAATGGTGATGATTTGCAGGCCTGCCTGACCGCCGGGGGCTAGGACATCATGGATCTTGTTGAAATAGGTCGGCCAGTATTTCTCGCCGACCGCCTCGAACATTTCGATCGAGGCAACCCGGTCAAAGGCGCCCTGAACGTCGCGATAATCGATCAGCTGGATGTCGGCCTTATCGGCAAGGCCAGCCTCGAACAGGCGCTTTTTGGCAAAATCATGCTGGGCCTGAGAGATGGTAATGCCGGTAATCTTGGCCCCGACCTCCTTGGCGGCAAATTCGGCAAACCCGCCCCAGCCACAGCCGATTTCAAGCACGCTCTGGCCTGATTTCAAATCTATCGAGCGGGCAAGGCTTGCATATTTATTGTGCTGGGCCGCTGACAGGCTCTGGTCTGGTGTTTCAAACTTGGCTGAGGAATAGGTCATGGAGGGGTCAAGCCAGCGCGCATAAAACGCGTTGCCCAGATCATAATGGGCATGAATATTGCGCTGCGAGCCCTGCTTGGAATTGCCATTCAAAAGATGGCCAATAAAATTGAAAATCGAAACCAGCGGATTGCCCTGAACCAGCTTGGTCAAATGATCCCAGTTGGATGTAAAGGCCTGCAAGACGGCTGAGAGGTTGGGACTGTCCCATTCCTTGGCAATATAGCCTTCACCAAAGCCGATATCGCCGCCGGCCATAACCCGGCCGACAAAGCGAAAATCATGGATGACCAGCACGGCCTCTGGTCCGGCCTCATTGCCCTGGACCTTAAAGGCCCGGCCCGAGGGCATGACAAAGCTGAGCGAGCCATAGCGCCAATTGTCATTGGACACGCGCACGGCCGTTTTGAAGGCTGCGGGGGCCTTTCGCATTTCGCTCAGGCCCCAGACGTCTGGCGTCAGGGGCGCAATCGTATCGGGGGCATAGTTTAGTAAAGACGCAACAGACATTAACTCACCTAAGATATGGGACGAGAGACCTTGCCCAGGCTTATGCTTGCCTGTGGCCCCGGAGGTCGGGCACCGAAGACGGCCCCCTTGATCCAGAGGCGCAGGGCCTCCCAGTGAATAGCAACAACCACGCCCAAAGTCATAAAGGGCATGGTCAGGAAAAGTTTTACCAACTGCCTGTCCGTCAAGGCCAGGCGCCGCGCAACCAGTGTGGCAGTAAAGTCTATTTCTCCGCCGACCTGTTTGAAAATTGTCAGATTAAAGCGGTCCTTCGGATCGATAACGGTGAATTTATAGCCCCCCTCGACCCGGTAAAAGGGCGATACATAGAGGGCCTTATCGGCATACTGATGTTCTGTATCTAGACCGTCGGCGGGCAATGCATAGGCATGGGTCTGACCAAAAGTATTATTAACCTCATAAATCACTGCCCTCAGCTCATCTTGGTCATCATGGACAAAAAAGAGCGAGATGGGGTTGAAGACGAAGCCAAGCACCCTTGGGAAACACAATAGGCTGATCCGGTGGGTTTGGACCTTGAGGCCCAGCTGATCCAGGACGCCCTGAACCCAGACCCTCAGGTTGGAACCATCTCTGGCCCCATGATCGCGCGCGGCAAAGGAAAACAGACCAAACCGGCCATTGCGAAGGGTTTTTAGGCCCTTAAAGGCCGTATCCAGATGATCGATATCGACCATGATCTGAAACACATTATAGCTGAACCTATGCGCCCTTGGTTGGGTGCGCAGGTGTGTGGTCTTGCCCAGATAAAGCCTGGCCAGATCGGTCACGCGCGCTGGCTCTCGCGCGCTGGAGCCTTGGCTTTTGCCGATTGCAAATCGGGCAGGGCCCCGCCGGGAATGCGATGATCCACAAAGTCCCATGGCACCTTACCGCCCAGCGCCAAGGCGACCCGCAGGCCCGCCGTCAGGCCGTCTTCGTGAAAGCCATAACCAAGCCAGGCCCCGGCATACCAGATCCCGCCGCGTCCCTGGATGCGATTGAACTGGCGCTGCGAGGCAAGGGCTGCGGTGTCAAATTGCGGATGGGCATAGTCATAGACGCCAAAGGTCAGGGCTGGATCCGGGGCCTTGGGCGGGTTGAGGGTCACAAACAAGGGCCGCTTGGGATCAATCGCCTGAAGCGTGTTCATCCAGTAGCTAACCACGCCGCCTGTGCTGGCGCCTGCCGTATGCAGCACATTCCAACTGCCCCAGGCCGCCTTGCGCCTAGGCATCAGGCTGGGATCGCGGTGCAGATAGGCAGTATTGGGCGCAAAGCGGATCGCGCCCAAAAACGCCTGTTCTTCGGCATCAGCATCGCTTAGGGCCGCAAGGCTTTCGTCTGAGTGACAGGCCATAATCACCTGATCAAACCGCTCAGTATGGCCGTGCCCGTCTGTAACCTCGACCTGATTGCCAAGGCGCTGAACCGTCACATCGGCTGCGCCTGCGCGGATTTTGTCGCCGAGCAGGGCGCGCAACTTGTCGACATAAGACCGGCTGCCGCCCTTAATGGTGCGCCAACTGGGCTGGACCATTTGCAGAAGGTCGTGATTGGCAAAAAACCGCAAAAAGCTCTCGGCCGGAAAGGCCATGATCTGACCCTCCGTGCTCGACCAGATCGCCGCGCCCATGGGCAGGATATAATGGTCGATAAAACCCTGACTATAGGCTCCAAGGCTAAGATAGCCGCCAAGGGTCAGGTCGCCGACCCGGCCGGACTGAAGGTCCTTAGCCGCGGCCTTGTTGAACCTTTGCATGTCGAGCAAGAGCCGCAAAAAGGTTGGGCGCACCAGGTTGCGCTTTTGCGCAAAGACCCCGTGCGGAAAATTCGACGACCATTCGGTGCCGGACCCTGAAAACGCAAAGCTCATATCCGTGGCCATGCTTTCGACGTCCAAGGCTTCAAGCAGCCCAATCAGATTGGGATAATTCTTCAGATTATAGACAATAAACCCTGTATCCACATCGATGGACTGACCGTCATAATCAATCGTCACCGTATTGGAATGGCCACCAATCCGCTCTGATTTTTCATAAACGACGACATCGTGGACAGCCTGCAGGGCATAGGCCGCCCCAAGGCCGGAGACGCCAGAGCCGATAATCGCGATCTTCATGGAACCTCGTCCGTCTGCAGTGTTTTTAAGCGGCCATAGGCTTCCAGCGCCCGATTGCGCGCCACAGTATGGTCGATAATCGGTTTTGGATAGGTGGTGCCGAGGTTTATGCCCGCCGCCCTTAATTCGAGGCTTGAGGCCTCCCACGGCCGATGGATCAGCTTGTCCGGCAGGCCGGCGAGTTCTGGGATCCAGCGGCGGATATAGGCCCCCTTTGGATCAAATTTCTCGCCCTGGCTAAAGGGGTTGAAGATGCGAAAATAGGGCGAGGCATCGGCGCCTGTGCCCGCTGTCCATTGCCAGCCCGCCGCATTATTGGCCAGGTCCGCATCGAGCAGCGTATCCCAGAACCAGGCCTCGCCCTCACGCCAATGGATCAGCAAGTGTTTGATCAGGAAGGAGGCGACAATCATCCGCACCCGGTTATGCATCCAGCCTGTGGCCCAAAGCTCGCGCATGCCTGCATCAACCATGGGATAGCCGGTCAGGCCGTCCTGCCAGGCCTTGAGACCCTTGGCATCGGTCAACCAGCCAAACCCATCAAAGCCGGGCTTGAAGTTTTGCGTGGGAATATGCGGGAAATGAAACAAGAGGTGATGATTAAACTCGCGCCAGCCGATCTCGGCTAGGAACTTGTCGCGGGCGCTGTCATCCAGATCGCCCTGATGACTAGCCATTTGTGCCGCCAGCCAGACCTGACGCGGGCTGATCTCGCCAAAATGCAGATGCGGCGACAGACGCGATGTGCCCAGCTTTCCGGGTTGATCGCGGCCCTCTGCATAGGCATTGGCAGGCCCAGCTAGAAAATCATCCAGCCTTGCCTGCGCGCCAGCCTCGCCCGGTCGCCAATCGTCAAACCCCTTTGACCAGTCGGGCTTGGTGGGGTGCAGGCCCCAATCCTCCAAGCGGTCCGAGGCTGGCCAATTGTCCGGCGGCAGGATTTGCGCCGGGGCGGGCAGGGCGCTGGTCGCGGTGACCTTGGCCCTTGCAGCGCGCCAATAGGGGGTAAAGACCTTGTATGGCCCGCCAGACCCGGTGGCCACGGTCCAGGGCTCGTTCAGCAAGGCCCCGTTAAACGAGGTGACCTCAAGCCCAAAGTCTTTCAGCGCCGCCTTAAGCTGGGTGTCGCGCGCCGTGGCGGCGGGCTCATAGAGCCGGTTCCAGACTATGGCCTCAGCGCCGGTTTCCTGCACAAACGCCTTGATCACCTCGCCCGCCAGGCCCTTGCGCAGGATAAGGCGCGCGCCCAAGGCGGCTAGATCGGTTGATAGAGACTGAAGCGACCGGTTCAGCCACCATTGGCTGGCCGCCCCCATGGGCCTTTGTTCAGGATCAGTGTCGAGCACATAGAGCGCAATCACAGGTCGGCCGCTCTGAACCGCGTGGGTCAGGGCCGGATGGTCATGCAATCTTAAATCCTGGCGAAACCAGACCAAGATGGGCTTTGTCGTCAGATTGGCCGTCATGAACTGGTCGGTTCGTCCTTGTTTATGTATAGGTCGCACATCAGATATACGCTCAGACTCGTGGCTTGGATTAAGGGAATCGCCAATTGACCCAGACAGACGCCTTAAAGCCGGTGGCCGCGCCCAATGCTACCGTCGTTATCAAAACGCCAAACGGCGGTGAGGTTAAGATTGGCAATCAGCAAAAACTGACCGTGATTGCAGGCCCTTGTCAGCTTGAAAGCCGTCAGCACGCGTTGGAAACGGCGCATGCCTTGAAAGAAATGGCCGATCGCCTCGGCATGGGCCTGATTTATAAGACCTCGTTCGACAAGGCCAATCGCACCTCGATCAGTACCCAGCGCGGCATTGGTCTGGACCAGGCCCTAGACATATTTGCTGAAATCCGCGAGGTGACCGGCCTGCCAGTCCTGACCGATGTGCACGAAGCCTCGCAATGCGCCATTGCGGCCCAGGCGGTAGATGTACTGCAGATCCCGGCTTTTCTATGTCGCCAGACCGATTTGCTGATTGCGGCTGCGGTAACGGGCAAGGCGGTCAATGTCAAAAAGGGCCAGTTCTTAGCGCCTTGGGACATGAAGAATGTGATCGGCAAGCTTTTGGCGGCGGGCAATCCTAATGTCATGGCCTGCGAGCGCGGGGCCTCGTTTGGCTATAATACCCTGGTGTCCGATATGCGTGCCTTGCCGATTATGGCCGAGATTGGTTGTCCAGTGGTGTTTGACGCGACCCATTCGGTACAGCAACCGGGCGGTCAGGGCGCAACCTCGGGCGGTCAGCGCCAATTTGTGCCGGTACTGGCGCGCGCGGCGGTCTCGATCGGCGTGGCGTGTGTGTTTGTCGAAACCCATCCCGACCCGGACAATGCGCCGTCGGATGGTCCAAACATGGTGCCCATGCATCAGTTTGAAGCCCTGATGGCCGACCTTTTGCGCTATGACCAGCTGACCAAGGGCTGGTAAGGGCAGAGCATGGATTTATCGACCCTTCAGGCCCAGCTTACGGCCATTTCCGGGCGCAAAATCGTCTGTATCGGCGATCTGATGATTGATCGCTATGTGTATGGTGACGTGGCTAGGATCTCGCCAGAAGCCCCGATCCCGGTATTGGCCAAGACGGCCGAGACGGTGATGCTTGGGGCAGTGGGCAATGTGGCGCGCAATGTCGCGGCCTTGGGCGGACAAGCGGTCTTGTGTGCGCCCATGGGCGATGATGCGGTGGGCCTAGAGCTTGCGGCCCTGGTTGAAAAAGAGCCCGGCCTGATCGGTCATCTGGTGACTCAGGTCGGTCGGCAAACCACGGTCAAGGTGCGGTTTGTCGCCAGTGGCCAGCAATTGCTGCGCGTCGATTCCGAAACGATCAGCGCTATTTCGCCCGATGCTGAGGCGGGCCTGATCGCGGCGCTTGAGGCGGCTATCGCCGATTGCGGTGCGGTGGTTTTGTCGGACTATGCCAAGGGCACGGTCACTGCCGCTGTGATCAAGGCCGCCCAAGCCGCAGCGACCAAGGCCGGCGTGCCCCTGATTGTCGATCCAAAGGGCCGAAGCTTTTCAAAGTACGGCCCTGTCGACCTGATCAAGCCCAATGCCGGGGAATTATCGCTGGCCGTGGATATGCCGGTCTATACCGATGCCCAGGTTGAGGCTGCGCTACTGGCCGCACTTGCCGGGTGTCGGGCCAAGGCCATACTGGTTACCCGCGCCGCCCAAGGCATGTCCTTGGCCGTGCGCGGACAGGCTGTGGTGCATTTTCACGCCAAGCCGCGGGAAGTTTTCGATGTGTCCGGCGCAGGTGATACCGGGCTTGCCGCCCTTGGCCTTGCTCTGGCGGCCAAGGCAGACCTCTCCAGCGCTATTGAGCTGGCCATACTGGCCTCAGGCGTTGTGGTGGAAAAGGCCGGCACCGCCACGGCCAGCCCCGCCGACCTGATCGCCGCAGAACTGTCCGCCCATATGGCCCCGACCGAGGCCAAGATTGTCACGCCAGAATCCATGCAGCAGATTGTCAGTGGCTGGCGCGCTGCTGGCTTGAAGGTTGGCTTTACCAATGGCTGTTTTGATATTCTGCATCGCGGCCATGTCGCCTATCTGGCCCAGTCGCGGGGCTGGTGCGACCGGCTGATTGTTGGCTTGAATACCGACCGCTCGATCCGGGTGCTCAAGGGGCCAGAGCGGCCGATCAATGATCTGGAATCGCGCGCCCTGGTGCTGGCTGGTTTGGCGCATGTGGACCTCGTTGTGCCTTTTGATGAGGACACACCGCTAAATCTCATTGCGGCCGCGCGCCCAGACGTCCTGATCAAGGGGGCGGACTATACCGAGGCCACTGTGGTCGGGGGTGATCTGGTCAAGGCCTATGGTGGACAGGTGCGCCTAGCGGCCCTGGTGGATGGCTATTCCACCACGGCAGCGATTGCGCGGTTCAAGAAGGACGCATCGTGATTCGAAGACTGATCTTGGTGACCGGCGGCGCCGGGTTTATCGGCTCCAATATTGTCGCCAATCTGCTCAAGGATCCGTCATTTGATGTGGTGGTCTGTGACCGGTTGCGCGGGGCGGAAACTGGCAAGTGGCGCAATCTAGCCAAGTCGCCCATCCATGATTTTATTGATCCCGACCAGATATGGGACTGGCTGACGCGCAACCATAGTGACCTCCAAGCGATTATTCATCTTGGCGCCATATCCTCGACCTCCGAGCCGGATGCCGACAAGATTATCCAGAATAATTTTTGCCTGTCGCGGGACCTGTTTCGCTGGTGCACCCAGCATCAGCGCCGCCTGATCTATGCGTCCTCGGCGGCGACCTATGGCGATGGTGAGACCGGTTTTGATGATGATAATCACCTAGAGGCCCTAAAGGCGCTTCGGCCCTTAAACGCTTATGGCTGGTCCAAGGCCCTGTTCGATACATTTGCCGCGCGCGAGGCCGAGCATGGCCGCACACCGCCGCAGTGGGTTGGCTTGAAATTCTTTAATGTTTACGGCCCCAATGAGTATCACAAGGGCAGCATGCGCTCGGTGGTCGCGCATATTTATCCCAGTATTGCCAAGGGTCTGGGCGTGCAATTATTCCGCTCGCATAACCCAAACTATGCCGATGGCGGCCAGTTGCGCGATTTTGTCTATGTGCGCGATGTGGCCGATGTCGTGGTCTGGCTGCTAGACCATGCCGAGGTTAGCGGTGTGTTTAATCTGGGCACCGGCCAGGCCAGGGCCTTTCTAGATCTGGCCCATGCCGCCTTCAAGGCCGCTGGTCAGACGCCAAATGTCAGCTTTATCGATACGCCCGAACTGATCCGCGACAAGTACCAGTATTTTACCGAGGCCAATATGCAGCGCCTAAGGCTAGCGGGCTATACGCGGCCCTTTACCGCCCTAGAGGACGGGGTCGCAGACTATGTCACCAACTTCCTGTCCCAGCCGGATCCATATCTGTGAGCGCCAATGACAATCCTTCTGCCCAATCGGCTGCCATGATCTTGATTGCACAATATGGCGATGATGCCGAGGTGATTGCGGTGATGCGGGCCGCAGAACTGGCCGCAATCGGTGATGTTCAAGGTCTTGAGCATTGGGACGCGGTGCGTGAGGCGATTATGGCCTTTGATGCGGGTGAGGGCACGCGGCAATAGGCTGATCCACCCTTGCCCCTAGGCATTGGGCTGCTAAGGTTTGCGCAACAAGAAGACTTTTAGGGAAGATGAAATGGTCGGGATTTCTGCCTGGGGTGCTTATGCGCCGCGCCTGCGCTTGAGCCGCAAGGCGGTCACCGCCGCCAATGCCTGGATCGCGCCCAACCTCGTTGGTAAGGGCAAGGGTGAGCGGGCCATGGCCAATTGGGACGAGGATGCCCTGACCATGGCGGTAGAGGCCAGCCGCGATGCCTTGGGCCCCGGCGATGATCGCAGTCATATTGACGCCCTCTATTTTGCATCGACCACAGCCCCTTTTGCTGACCGCTTGAACGCCGGGATTGTTTCTGCGGCCCTGACGCTTGAGCGCGCCAGCCAAGGCCTCGATATTACCGGCTCGCAGCGTGCAGGCCTAACCGCGCTTAGCCAGGCCCTAGCGGCGGTGAAATCGGGTTCTTCAAAGGCGGCCCTGGTTGCAGGCGGCGAGCACCGCCGGGCAAGGGCTGCTTCGGCGCAGGAACT
>CANGEH010000026.1 GCA_947452665.1 Caulobacteraceae bacterium | reverse complement strand
TGCTTCTCGGCGCAGCGCTTGAAATAATCAAACAAGACGTCCTGGGTCGAAAAATGCATCGGCCAGTCGTGATTGGGCTCAAACGAGAAGGAATACATATGGCTGGGATTATCCACCCGGCAGCCCGGATAGGTGTTTTCCAGCCAGGTGCCGCCAAAATCTGGGTTCTTTTCGATAATCTCAAACGGCACACCCGCCTGTTGCAACCGGATCGCCGATAAGATGCCCGACATGCCCGCGCCAATGATCAGCACCTTCATCTTAGCCTGAGCGATTTTCTGCACCTCTGGCGACCAGTCCGGGACACGGCTATCGATCCCCTCCATACCAAGCTCTTCCATCAAAAGCGGGGTATAGTGTTCGGGAACTGGACCGCCCGCGATCAGGTTCATCATCCGCGTAATCGTAGCCTTGTCGGGTTCGGCTGGCAGGGGCCGTTCACCGGACAAATAGGCCTTCAAGGCCGTGGCCGCCTTGCCGCGGAGTTCGTTTTGCACCGCCGGGCTATAACCGCCGACCTTGCTATCGCCGAAAAAGTCGTAAACCGGCAGCATGTCGTCAGTCAGCATCTGGGTCTCGCCGGTCATATGCACCAGCGACATCAGCAGGGCCGGCAGGTGGGCCTCTTGCAATATGGCATCCAGATTGGCGGGTACGGATTTTGCGCTAGTCATGGCCCTTTGTCCCTTATCCTGATGGGGACTGAGGCGCCGGGTTTTTGATAACCCCTTGACCCTGCCCCCTGATGGTCTCCCGATCCCCGTCTTGTCTTGGCTAAAGCCGCTTGCGCAGCCCGTCTTCCACCGACCAGGTGATCCTTGATCACCCAACTGTGCGCCGCGATTTTCGCCATGTCCAACACAAGATTCAGGCCGTGACGGTCGGGGCGCAAACTTGGCTGAGGCCCCATCTGAACCCTTGACAGCTTTCCTATAGATTCAAGGTGATCTAGGGTCTGGGCCCAAAGTATCGCTCGGGATTATGTTCATGACCGCCTCCCCTAAGGGAATGCTATTTGGCCTAAAAGTGGTTGATCTGACCTCTGTGGTGTTTGGTCCTTATGCGACCCAGATCCTTTGCGATCTAGGGGCCGAGGTGATCAAGATTGAGCCGCAGATTGGCGACAAGTTTCGCCATGCCGGAAAGCCCGCCAAGACGTTTGGCATGGGCCCGGTACACATGGGCCTTAACCGCGGCAAGCAGTCGGTCGTGCTCGACCTTAAAAATCCTAGCGATGCCCAGACCCTGCGCAACCTGATCCTAACTGCCGACGTCTTTATCCATAATATCAGGGCCAAGGCGATCGAACGGCTCGGTTTTGGCTATCAGGCGGTCAAGGCGATCCGGCCGAATATTGTCTATGTGCATTGTATGGGCTTTGGCTCAGACGGCCCCTATGCTGACCGCCAAGCCTATGATGACGTGATCCAGGCCGCGACCGGTGCAGTCACCTTAGCCTGCCGCGTCGATGGCGATCCCAGACCCCGCTATCTGCCCTCGGTTATTGCTGACAAGGTTGCTGGCCTGCATGGGGCCTATGCCAGCCTAGCGGCCATAATCCATCAATTGCGCACCGGCCAGGGCCAGCATGTCGAGGTGCCCATGTTCGAGTGTTTTACCGATTTTCTCTTGAAAGAGCACCTGTTCGAGGCCGCGTTTATCCCGCCAACCGGGCCTATGGGCTATCCGCGCCAGCTAGACCCAAACCGCCAGCCCTTCCCGACCAAGGACGGCTATATCAGCATTGTGCCCTATACGGACGAGGCCGTTTGCGACCTGTTTGGTCTCTTGGACGCACCACACATACTTGACCGGGCCTTGTTTAATACACCGCAATTGCGCGCCCAGAATATGAGCCTGATCTATGCCGAGGTCGCACGCCTTACCCCGGCCAAGACCTCTCAAGCCTGGACAGACCTCTTGGCCAAGGCGCAAATACCCGCAATGCCCGTTCGCGATATGGCCGATTTGTTGCAAGACCCACACCTGGTTGCCACAGACTTTTTCAGCCACCAGACCCACCCCACCGAAGGCGACTATATTCAGATGCGCGCGCCGGTGAAATTTTCTGCCGCCCCCGAACGCAATCACAGGCCAGCCCCCCTGATCGGTCAGGACACGGACATGGTCAAGGCGGGACTCAAACAGGAGCAAGTCCAATGACCGCGCACCATATTCGCTCTGAGATAGACGCCGACGGCATTGCCACGATCACAATCGATCGGGCTGAGAAACGCAATGCCATGACCTATGCCATGCTGTTTGCCTTTACCGATACGGTCGCGAGGCTTGGCGCGGACGATAAGGTGCGGGTGATTATCGTCACCGGCGCAGGCGGCAGTTTTTGTGCCGGAACCGACCTTGCCGATCTGGCCACAATACCGGGCGAGGTGCGCGGCGTACGCGGTGAGGCGCATGAGGACGGCAAATGGTGGCCACTAATCGCCTGCCCCAAACCCGTAATCGGCGCCATTGATGGTCATGCGGTCGGCATGGGCGCAGAATTTTCTAGCCAGTGCGATGTACGTATTGTCACCGAGCGGGCCAGATTTGCCTGGAACTTTGCCCATCGTGGCCTAGTGCCCGACACGGGCGCGGGCAGTTGGGTGCTTCCACGCCTGGTCGGGCCCTCCAGAGCGCTTCGCCTGCTCTATTCGGGGGATGCCATTACCGGGGCCGAAGCCCTAGCCATGGGATATGCCAATGAATTGGCCACACCCGAAACCCTGATGGAAGCGGCCCTGACCGAGGCGAGACGTTATCTAAAATCCTCGCCCATGTCGCTTCGCCTGATGAAAAATCTAGTCTGGCACGGGCTCGAGCGCGATATGGCGCAGCACATGAAGGCGCATGTCGAGACCTTGGCCGGCTGTTTTAAATCGGCCGACCACAAGGAAGGCGTTGCCGCCTTTCTTGAGCGGCGCCCGGCGCAATTTACCGGGCGCTAGGGCGGCTATTGGCTAGGTTCGGTCAAGGCCTGATAGGTCAAGGTCCGAGCCATGGCCCCTAGGTCGTCCCCGCCCGTGCCGCCCATGCGCTGGATCATGCCGACAAAATAGAGGTCATTGGCCGGATCAATCCAAAACCAGGTTCCAGCCGCACCGCCCCAGCTCATTGTGCCCTTGCCAGCCAGGCTGCCGGCCCGGCGCGGATCATTGACCACCATGAAATCTAGGCCAAACCCAACCGATTCATTGAACCTAGCAACCGTGCTGCCATTGGAGCTGACCAGCACATCCTTGGGAATGACATTGGTGCCCATGAGCTCGACCGTGGCCGGAGCCAAGAGTCGCACACCGTCCAGCTCACCCTTATTCAGGATCATCTGGGCAAATCGGCCATAATCGCTCGTGGTCGAAACCAGACCTCCGCCGCCCGATTCCATCAGGGGCGGCTTGATATAGTCCGGCAAGGCATTGCCCATAATGGTCTTGGCCTCAAACAGGTTTCCGGTCTTTGGGTCGCCCATATAAAGGGTTGCTAGGCGCGGCGCTTTTTCTGCGCCGGTAGAAAAGGCGGTGTCCTTCATTTTCAAGGGGTCAAAAATCCGGCTCTTCATAAATGCGCCCAGGGTCTGGCCAGACAGTTTTTCGACAATATAGCCCTGCAAATCGACAGAAATACTATAGGCCCAGTCTGTACCCGGCTGGAATTTCAACGGAATGGTTGACACCCGATTGACC
This sequence comes from Caulobacteraceae bacterium, assembly GCA_947452665.1. Lineage (GTDB taxonomy): Bacteria > Pseudomonadota > Alphaproteobacteria > Caulobacterales > Caulobacteraceae > CAISGS01. The sequence goes on along the minus strand of CANGEH010000026.1, from coordinate 9,998 downwards.
GCCTCTTGCAGGCTCGGCGAGGCCAAAACCATCTTGTCGCGAAACTGCTTATCGACGGGATTGGTGTATTCCAGCCCATAGCCAAACCCGGCCGTATGGCTCATCAATTCGCGCATGGTTGGCGAGCGCTTGGCCGGGACGGTTGTGATCTGGCCCTTGTCATCAACCCCGCTCAGGACCGTCAGATTGGCCAGTTCTGGAATATACTTCGACACCGGATCATCGAGGTTCCATTTGCCCTCTTCAAACAGCATCATCATAGCCACGCCGGTAATCGGCTTGGTCATGGAATAGATGCGCACAATCGTGTCCTTGGTCATTGGCCGTGCATCGGCAAGAGAGGCCTGACCATAGGTCTTGAACTGCACCATCTTGCCGTGACGCACCAAAAGCGTGCTCATGCCCGCAACCCGGCCATCCTTGACCACCTTGGCCATGGCCGCGTCCAGTCGCTCCAGCCGCTGGGCATCAAAGCCCACGGTTTGCGGCGCGATCGGTGCGACAAGGTCATAGCTAGCGGGCTTGTCCTTGGCCAGGCTGGCCGCAGGCAAACCAGTAGCAAACGCAGCAGCGATAAGCGCCGTGCGCAAGGCGAAATGAAGTCGTGACATGAGGGCTTCCCGATTCTTGTTATTTATCTTGGCTAGATTAGGGCCAGTCTTGGCACCGCCTCGTCAAGAGAGCGGCGCAAAATAGCCACCATCTGGTCAATCTCGGCGTGACTAATGATCAGGGGCGGACAAAAGACCAGGCTGTCGCGAATGCCGCGCACCATCAGACCGTTCTTGATGCAAAGATCGCGCACTATCGGGCCTGCCGCACCCTCCCGGCCACCAAAGCGCTGATTGGTGCCCTTTTTTGAAACAATCTCGATCGCGCCGATCAAGCCAAGCGTGCGCACCTCACCCACCAGGGGATGATCGTTCAAGGTTGCCATGGCCTTGGCAATATAGGGACCGGTATCGGTGCGGGTGCGCTCAATCAGGCCTTCGCGCTCCATGATCTCGATATTTTTCAGCGCCACGGCACAGGCCGTTGGGTGGCCAGAATAGGTAAAGCCATGCACGAAATCACCGTCATGCGCCTTAAGTTCGGCGACTATAAAGTCTGCGACACCGACCGCCGAAATGGGCAGATAGCCGCTGGACAGGCCCTTGGCCATGGCAATGATATCGGGCTTGATGCCATAATGCTGGTGACCGAACCATTGGCCCAGACGACCAAAGCCGCAGATCACCTCGTCACAAACCAGCAATATGCCGTATTTACGGCAAATGGCCTCGACCTTTGGCCAATAAGAGGCGGGCGGAATAATAACCCCGCCAGCGCCCTGAACAGGCTCGCCAATAAAGGCTGCAACATTTTCAGGCCCAACGGCCAAGATGCGATCCTCAATCGCCTGGGCTGCACGGCTAGCAAAGGCCTCTTCGTCCTCACCAAACCCGTCATTGAAGCTGTAGGGCTGCATGACATGTTCAACGCCGGGGATCGGCAAATTGCCCTGCTCATGCATATAGGTCATGCCGCCAAGGCTGACCCCGGCCACGGTCGAGCCGTGATAGGCATTCCAGCGGCTTATAAAGATCTGGCGCTGCGGCTGACCCTTGAGTGCCCAATAATGGCGCACCAGGCGAAACACAGTGTCATTGGCTTCGGAGCCTGACGAATTGAAAAACACATGGCTGAGATGACCGCCCATCTTTTCAGCAATCTTGGCGGCCAGCATGACCGGCGGCGGCGTCGCGGTCTTAAAGAAGGTGTTGTAATAAGGTAGCTCCAGCATCTGCTCATAGGCAGCATCCGCTAGCTCCTTGCGGCCATAACCGACATTGACGCACCAAAGACCGGCCATACCGTCCAGGATCTTGTTGCCGTCGCCGTCATAAATATAGCAACCATCGGCGCGGGTAATGATCCGGCTACCGCCAAGCGATTCTTGCAAGCGATAATCGGTCTGGGCTGGCAGGTGGTGGGCCAGGTCCATGCGCTTGAGGGCGGCGATATCATAATTGCGGATCGGGGCAGTCATAGGCTTGGCTCCAGTCAGAAAAATGGGGATCAGGCCCTGATTGGCTCACCGCGCAGGGCGGCGCCGAACAGGGCAAAAAAGGTTTGAGATTGCGGGTGATCGGCGGTTTGCCATTCGGGATGCCATTGCACGGCCAGGACCTCAGCGCCATTGAGTGTGGCCGAAAAGGCCTCAACCAGACCATCAGCCGCATGGGCCTCGGCCAAAAGGCCCGGCGCCAATTGATCCACACCCTGATAATGCACCGAATTAACGGTCAATTGGTCGGTGCCATAGCGACTGGCCAGCACACCGCCCCTGGTCAAGGCCACCGGATGGTAGTGATCAAACATGGCCTCAAAACTGACCCCGTCAGGGGCGTGATGGGACAGCGGCGCATCGGGCACGCTTACATCGCGGCGCAAGGTCCCGCCAAGCGCGACATTTAACTCTTGAAAGCCGCGACAAATACCAAAGACGGGCCTGCCCAGGTCCAGCATGGCCGCGATCAAGTCCTGGGTCATGGCATCGCGGGGCGCATCAAAGGGGCCCGGCGCATCGTCAATCGTCTGGCCATAGCGGTGTGGCTGCATATTCGAGGGACTGCCGGTCAATAACAGCCCGTCCAGCCGCCCAACCACCTCTAAGGCCCGCATCTGTTCTGGCAAGGACGGCACAAGCAGCGCCGCGGCGCCTGCATAGGTCATGGTCGCCGTGACATAGCGATTCATCACCGCCTGAGCGATCTCTGCGCCCACGGCTCGGTTACAGCAAATAATCCCCGTCACCGGGCGAGGCGCGCTCATGACCGCCGGCTCAGGCCGTCAACATGGCAGGAGAGCAGGCATGCCAGGACAGCCAAACTGGCTCATCCCAGCTAAAGTCCTCCTGATCCCACCGCGTCAGGTTTGAACGCACCACCTTGACGCTGCGCCCGGTCTCGAGCGTGACATCAAACACCGTCTCTGAGCCCAAATAGGCAAGATGGGTAATGGTCCCGGCCACGACATTATGGCCTTGAGGCGCATCTTCCATCTTAATCATGTCGGCGCCGTCTATACGCTTATAAATCTCGATCTTTTCGGGTCGAATAGCGGCCCAGACGGTTGAGCCGGTTGCACCGGTGACCCCATGGTCCAGATAGATGGGTACGCCCACCTCGGCAGAGTCAATCACCGCGTGATCAGGCTCATCCACGGCCAACTGACCCTCGAAGAGATTTACCTGACCAATAAAGTCGGCAACAAAACGCGAATTGGGAAACTCATAAAGATCACTAGGCGTAGCGACCTGTTGCAACAGGCCCCTATTCATCACGGCGCAACGGCACGCCATGGCCAAGGCCTCGTCCTGATCATGGGTGACCATGATAAAGGTAATACCCACCTTGTCCTGAAGCTGGGTTAGCTCTGAGCGCATTTGTTCGCGCAACTTGGCATCGAGCGCCGACAAGGGTTCATCCAGCAAAAGCACGCGAGGGCGCTTGACCAGGGCTCGGGCCAAGGCCACCCGCTGTCTTTGGCCGCCAGACAATTGGTCAGGTTTGCGCGGGCCATAGCCCTCAAGCTTGACCAGGGCTAGGGCTTCCTCAACCCGTTCGGCGCACTCTTTTGCCCCAACGCCATCGACCTTGAGGCCATAGGCAACATTTTGCGCCACGGTCATATGCGGAAAGACCGCATAGGACTGAAACACCATGTTTACCGGGCGCTTGTTTGGCGGAATCTCGCTGACATCTTGGCCGTCTATCAGTATGCGGCCCTCGGTCGGGGTTTCAAACCCCGCCAACATCCGAAGCAGGGTGGTCTTGCCGCAGCCCGATGGGCCAAGCAGGGAGAAGAACTCGCCCTCCTCAATGGTCAGGCTGACATTATCGACGGCCACCACCTTGCCATAGCGTTTGGTGATGTTTTCAAAACTGATGATGGTCTTGGCCGGGGCCTTGGCGGCTTTTTGTGGGGCGGGCATGATCTAACGGTCCCTCTTAAGCTTTAGGGTCGGGGGCATGGCCACCGGCGACAGCGTCCGTACCCTGAAAACGCAGGGCCAGGGCGGTTAGGATAACGGTCAGGACGATGAGTATGGTCGAGGCGGCATTGACCTCAGGCGTCACCGAGAACCGCACCATGGAATAGACCTTGACCGGGAAGGTCACCGTGTCGGGTCCTGAGGTGAAGAAGGTGATAACAAAATCATCCAGGCTAAGCGTAAAGGCGAGCAAGGCCCCGGCAACCAAAGATGGTTGCATGTGCGGAATAATGACATCGCGAATCGTCATCCATTCCCCGGCCCCCAGGTCCTTGGCCGCTTCTTCAAGCTCGCGATTGAACGAGGCCATGCGCGCGCGGACGACCACAGCGACGAATGGAAATGAAAACGAGATGTGCGAGATAATGATCGCACCCAGATTAAGCGGCCAAGGCAGACCACCAGGCCAGGGCATGACCTTGGCGAAAAACACCAGCATGGCCACGCCCATACAGATTTCGGGCACGACAATCGGCAAGGCCATGGCCCCATCTAGGACGGTCTTGCCCCCAAACCGAAAGCGCCAAAGTAAGAGCGCGGTCATGGCGCCTAGGATCACACTCACCAGGGTGCAGATTGCGGCAATGGTCAGGGAGTTGCCAAAAGCCGTTAAAAGGCTCTCATTCTGCAGGACCTTCTCATAATATTTGAGCGTAAAGCCCTTCCAAACAATATTGCGTTTGGAGTCGTTAAAACTGAAGGCCATCAAGGTCAAAAGCGGCGCATACAAAAACACCGTGACCATGACCAGCCAAGCCTGGAGCGGCCAGCGACGCAGATATTCCAAAGGCCCAGGGGCTGCCTGTTTTGGGCGCTTAGTCATGCCTTGGGCCCCGCACTGCGTTTGGCCAAAACCGACTGCAGAGCAATGGCGATAAAGGTCATATACATGAGCAGGAAGGAAAGCGCCGCGCCGAACGGCCAGTCATTGGCCCGCTTAAACTGGCGCTCAATAATATTGGCAATCATTTGGCTATCGGGGCCGCCTAGCAGGTCCGGCGTCAGATAGGCCCCAAGGGCTGGGATAAAGGTGATCAATATGCCAGAGGCAATGCCCGGCAAGGCCAATGGCGCTACGATCTGAAGCATGGTGCGGGCATGACCGGCACCAAGATCAAGACTGGCCTCGAGCAGCGAACGATCAAGCCGGTCCAGGGCCGAATAGAGCGGCAAGACCATAAAGGGCAGATGGACATAAACCAGCCCAAACACGACGGCGAAATTATTGTGCAGCAATTGCAACGGCACAAAATCGCCCAGCGGCTTTAAACCAGCAAAACTCATCAGGCCGCCCGCATGTGTCCAGAGCCAGTTCAGGGTCATATTGACATAACCCTCGTCACGAAGGACCGCGATCAGGGCATAGGTGCGGATCAAGAGATTGGTCCAGAACGGCAGCATGATCAGCAAGATCAGCCAGGCCTTAAGCTTGTCTGGCGCAAACGTAATGGCCAGCGCCACTGGAAAGCCCAGCACGATGCAAAGGCCAGTGGTCAGGGCCGCGACCCCAACCGACTTGATGAATATGCCCACATAGAGCGGCTCAATCGCCCGGACATAATTGGAAAACGTACCGGTAAAGGCAATCTGGGTCAGGCCAATATTTGTGCCAAAACTATAAACCCAGACAATGGCAAGGGGGATCAGAAAGAACAGGACGAGCCAAAACAATGGCGGCCCCAGCACCAGGGCAAAAACCGATTTTGCCTTTCGCCAACTCTGTTCCATCCGATCCCCCTTGGTCTTTTTTATGGGTGCGTTGAGGGCCTAGGCCGCCCGAACCCGGGTAATGGCCTCTTCGAACAATTTGGCTTTTTCAGCGCCTTCAAAGGCGCCGTATTCGCACTTATCCATAATGGCCTTAGGCGGGAAGATCACCGGATTGGCGCGGTAGCTATCGGGCATAAGGGCCTTGGCCGCCGCATTGGGGGTGGGATAGAGGATGGTCTTGGTGATATCGGCACCGACCTGGCCATCAAGCAGATAATTGATAAAGGCATGGGCATTATTGGGCCTTGGCGCGCCAACCGGGATGCAAAGCGTATCGGAATTGATCAGGCTGCCTTCCTTGGGCACGACGAAATCGAGATCTGGATCTTCCTTCATCACCTGGGCAATATCGCCATTATATTCCAGCACCAGATCGACATCACCGGCCAGCAACATGTCCTGGCCGTTATCGTCATGGAAGGCCTTGATATAGGGCTTTTGCTTGATCAGCATTTTTTCGATCTGGGCGACCATGTCAGGCTGGATGCCATTGACCGAATGGCCAAGATATTTGGCCGCAAGCCGCGTCAGGTCAGCAGACTCTGATAGCAAGGCAATACGGCCCTTATATTGGTCGGAATCAAGAATGTATTTCCAGCTGTCTGGCACGCCCTTGACCTTGGACTTGCGATAGCCAATCCCCAGAACTAGCCAAGTATAGGGCATGGAATATTTCCGGCCCGGATCAAAATCAGGGTTCAAAAAGGCCGGATCAATATTCTTCATATTGGGGATCTTGGTGTGATCCAGCGGCATCAGCATATTGGACTGGCTCATGCGCGTGACAAATTCGTTGGACGGCACGATCACATCAAAGCCGGGATTTCCGGCCTTGAGCTTGGCGAACAATTCATCATTGGTCGCAAACAGGCTCATACTGACATCAACCCCGCTAGCCTTTTTGAAGTCGGCCAAGGTGGTCGGGCCAATATAGGTGTCCCAGTTATAAAAGTTCAGCTTGGCTTCCTCAGCCCCGCCTGCCGTCTTGGTATCAGCCTTTGGGCTGCAACCGGCTAGGCCGCCCGCAAAGCTCAAGCCAACTGCAGCAGCCCCGGAGGCGCCTAGGGCGGTGAGTAGTGATCGTCTTGAAGCACCGGACTTGTCACTCATAATCTTCCCTCTCTTTTGGCTTGGACTGAGGCCAAGTCGTTTATGTGATCGCACAGTCTGGCCCAAGGTTTTCGGGCCCTGCAGCATTTCGACGACCAAATCGCGTCTTTTTCAAGCGTTGCGTAAATACCAGTCAAAATCTAGCGATGTGACGACCTCAAAAAAGCGTGCCTGCTCGGTGCGTTTGACCGAGACAAACATGTCGACAAAGCGGTCGCCCAGATAGTCACGCAAGATTTTGGACTGGTCCAAAAGATCGACGGCCGCAAACCAGTTAGACGGCAGGCGCACATTGGCCGCCTGGGCGGCGGCATAGCCATCGCCGACCACGGCGGGGCCTGGGTCAATCTTATGGCTGATCCCGTAATGCGCGCAGGCCAAGATCACCGCCAAGACCAGATAGGGATTGGCATCTGCCCCGGCCACCCTGTGCTCGACATGGCGGGTATGGGGAAGGCCTGCGGGCACGCGCAAAGACACCGTGCGGTTATTCACCCCCCAGGTTGGCGCAACCGGCGCATAGGAATTGGCCTTAAAGCGGCGATAGGAATTGGCATTGGGCGCAAAAATCGCCATGCCCTCGCCCAACAGGTCCTTCATACCGCCAATGGCATTTTTGAGCATGGGCGAGCCTTGCAGGTCGTCGCTGGCGCAGAGGTTCTCACCAGCGGCATTATTAAAGCTGACATGCATGTGAAAGCCGCTGCCGGCCCGGTCAGACCAGGGCTTGGCCATAAAGGTTGCCTCACAGCCGTGGCGCAGGGCCACACCCTTGGCCGCGCGCTTATACAGCAAGGCATCGTCAGCGGCGCGAAGGGCATCGGGCTTGTGCTTGAGGGTTAGCTCAACCTGACTAGGCGCAAATTCTGAAATCGCGCCTTCGAGCGGCACACCAAGCACATCACAGGTGGCCCAAAGCTCGCGCAAGAACGGCGAGATCGCCTCTAGTTCCGGCAAACCATAAACCTGAATCCCGGTCGGGCGGTGCCCGGTCTGGGCCGAGCGCGGCGGCTGTAAGTCACCATCCGCCGTCCGCTCAAGATCGACCAGATAATATTCCAACTCGCAGGCTGTGACGGGGGTCAGGCCATCGGCGGCATAACGATCCAAGACGCGTTGCAAAACATGGCGCGGGTCCAGATCATTGGGCGTGCCGTCCAACTCATAAAGCGACAGCATGACCTGGCCCATATCCGCGCCCAACCAAGGTGCCGCCGTCAAGGTTCCGGGCACCGGCCTTGCCAGCCGGTCGGCATCGCCATCTTCCCAGACCAGACCCGTTTCCTCGCAATCGGCCCCATTGACATCAACCACAAGGACCGAGCCCGGCAAGAACCGGCCATATTCATAGATCGGCATCAATTCGTGACGACGCAGGCGCTTGCCCCTAGGCACTCCGGCCATGCTGGTAAAAAACACATCGAAAAACTGAATATTCGGATTGGCATCCAAAAAGGCCTGGCATTCGTCAGGCGTGGCAACACCGCGGCGCGGCGGCAAGGCAGAAACAGAAGGCTTGGTCATTTTGGACTGCTTTCTAGGGCAAGGGCAAAGGCGTTTATGGCGTCAATCAGTCGGTCAATCTGGGCATTGGTCGTTACCGGAGACACCAGCATCATATTGTGAAAAGGCGCAATCAGAACGCCGTGATTAATCAAATAAAGATGCAGGGCTTCCAAAAGGTCATGATCAAGCGCCGCGCGCATTTGCCGAGCATTGGTCGGCGCAGGGCTGGCAAAGACAAGCTCGACCCGCGCGCCGATCTGAACCGCGCTCCAGGCCAGGCCATGCTTGGCGATGACCCGGTCAAGCCCTGCCACCAGACGCGCCGCGCCTGCGAGCATACGGTCATAAGATTGGCTCGTCATGACGTCTTCAAGCATGACCCGCATGGCCGCCAGCGATAGGGCATTGCCAGACAAGGTCGTACCAATACCCGAATAGCCGGGCCCGATAGCCTTGGCCGCCGCAATCATGCGCTGCGAAAGCTCAGCCGTCACGCCCCAGACAGCAGCGGGCACACCGCCGGCAATGGCCTTGCCAAGCGTGAATATGTCTGGCTCCAGACCATAGGCTCGCGTCGCGCCGCCAGGCCCGGTCGAAATCGTATGGGTCTCATCGATCAAAAGAAGAGTGCCGTAATGCCGGGTTAAGCGGCGCAGAGCCTCCAAATAGCCCGGTTGCGGCGCGATCATGCCGCAATTGGTCATGACGGGCTCGGCCAAAACGCAAGCCACGTCGCCAGGGGCAAGCGCTGCCTCCAGAGCCGCCAGATCATTAAAATCAATCACCTTGGCAAGGGCGCTGACATCGTGAACCTGACCGACCAGCCCAGGCTTCATGCCGGGCCTACCCGATGCAAGGCTAACAAAAGTATCATCAACCGCGCCGTGATAGCAGCCATCAAACACCAGGATCTGATCGCGCCCGGTTACAGCCCGGGCCCAGCGAATGGCGGCGCGGTTGGCATCAGTGGCGGTATTGGCCGTCTGCCAAAACGGCAGACCAAAGCGCTCGCTCAGCAATTGGCCAACCACGACCGCATCCCTTGTCGGCAACATAAAGCCGGTGCCTTTTAGCGCTTGGTCGCTCAAGGCCCGCGCCACAAGGTCCAGCCCATGACCAAACATGGACGGGGTGTCGCCGAGGCAAAAATCATCATAGGTCAGACCGTCAAGATCGGTAATCTGGGCTTGATGGGCGCTGGCCGCAAAAATGGGAAAGGGGCTCGCCCAATCACCCATCCAGTGCATAGGTACCCCGCCATGCCAATGGGCGCTCGCGGCCTTAGCCATGGCCGCGCTTTTGGGATGGGCATCAACAAAGCGCTGGCGCTCATCTGCCAATAGACGCGTGAGGAGATTGGTGGTCATTAAAGGCCCCCAAAACACAAATATTTGGTCTCCAGATATTCCGCTAGACCTTCGGACGCACCTTCGCGGCCAAGCCCGCTTTCCTTCCAGCCGCCAAAGGGGGCAACCTCGGTCGAAAACAGGCCCTCATTTATACCGACCATGCCAAATTCGAGCGCCTCGCCGACACGCCAGCAGCGGGAAACATCGCGGCTATAAAAATAGGAGGC
>CANGEH010000025.1 GCA_947452665.1 Caulobacteraceae bacterium | reverse complement strand
CTTGGGCGTCAGTCTTTGATCGGCATTATCGGCGCGAAGCGTCAGGCGGTATTCAGCGCGGCTGGTAAACATGCGATAGGGCTCGCTCACGCCGCAGGTGACCAGATCATCAATCATGACGCCAATATAGGCCTCATCGCGGCCAAAACCGACCGGATCGCTGCCGCCCACCTGGCGCGCCGCATTCAGGCCGGCCACGAGGCCCTGGGCCCCGGCCTCTTCATAGCCGGTTGTGCCATTGATCTGTCCAGCCAGATAGAGACCGGGCAGGCGCTTGACCTCGAGGGCAGGGTTTAGCTCGCGCGGATCGACATAGTCATATTCGATCGCATAGCCGTGGCGAAACACCTCAACCTGTTCCAGCCCCACAATCGTGCGCAAGAACAGGTCCTGGGTCTCAGCCGAGACCGAGGTGGAAATACCATTGGGATAAACAGTGTGATCGTCTAGGCCCTCGGGCTCTAGAAAAATCTGATGGCTGGTCTTGTCGGCAAACCGCACCACCTTGTCCTCAATCGAGGGACAATAGCGCGGGCCGCGGCCTGTTGCGCGGCCACCATAGACCGCCGATTCAGACAGCCGATCGGCTATAATTTGATGGGTTTGGGCATTGGTATAGGTGATGCCGCAGGCGATCTGGGGCACAGCGATGGCCGAGCTCATAAACGAAAACGGCACGGGAGGGTCATCGGCCTGCTGCATTTCCAGCCGGTCCCAGCCAATGGTGGCACCGTTCAAACGCGCAGGTGTGCCGGTCTTGAGCCGCCCCATGGCCAGGCCCAGCGCATACAGCCGATTAGCCAGACCAATGGCCGGCTGCTCGCCAATCCGGCCAGCCGGGGTGCGCACATCCCCCTGATGGATCACGCCCTTCAAAAACGTGCCTGTGGTCAGGACCACAGCGCCAGCGCGATACGGGGCGCCCGTTGCGCCCACCACCCCCGCCACGCGGCCGTGGTCGAGGATCAGGTCCTCGACCGCCTCAGCAAGAATGGTCAGGTTTGGCTGGGCGGCGAGGGCGGCCTGCATGGCCTGACGATAGAGCTTGCGGTCAATCTGGGCCCGGGGTCCACGCACGGCTGGACCCTTGGAGCGATTGAGCATGCGAAACTGGATACCCGCCTGATCGGCCATCCGCCCCATCAGGCCGTCAAGCGCATCGATCTCGCGCACCAGGTGGCCCTTGCCCAGCCCGCCAATCGCCGGGTTGCAGGACATTTCACCAATCGTGTCCAAGCGATGGGTCAGCAAGAGGGTTCGGGCCCCCATGCGTGCTGACGCCGCCGCCGCCTCGCAACCGGCATGGCCACCGCCAATGACGATGACATCCCAGGTCTGGAATTGCGCGGGGTTTGACGACACGGACACGGGCAAATTCATTTCAAGTCGGAGGGGCGGGGCAGGGCAGGGCGATCAGCCGCCCGCGACTTATAGGCAAGGCGTCCGGCGGCGTCGAGATGCTTGAGCCCGAGTCTGGGCTGGCCGGGAAAGATTCTTTCGCCGCGCCGTGTTTCACGTGAAACAATCGGGCGGCCTAGCGATCAGGCGAGGCCGATGTTTCACGTGAAACACTCTATTTACCGATACAGAAGCTCGCAAAAACCTGGCCGAGCACCTCCTCAGTGCCGATGCGTCCGGTGATCCGCTCCAGCGCCCGTGCCGCCATACGCACATCCTCCGCCGCAAGTTCAGCCCCAAGTTCCAGCCCGACCTGCGCCCGGCGCAAACTGTCGCGCGCCTGACCCAGGCCCTCCATATGACGAAGTCGGGTGGCCGCCGGCATATCGGCGCCAGACAGGGCCGACACCACAGCCCGCTCAAGCCAGTCCGAGATATCCGCGCGCCCGCCCGCAAACAGGCTAACGCGGCACAGCTCCAGACCCTGGGCCTGCGCCCACTCGGCTGCGCGCGCGCTATCGTGTCCCGAAGCCAGATCGGTCTTATTGATCACGCACAGATCGCCCGCCTGGGCCAGGTCCCGGGCCAGCGCCCAATCCTCATTACCCAATGACCCATCGACCACCCATAGACGCAAGGCCGCGCCCGCCGCCCAGGCGCGGGCCCGCCGCACGCCCTCGGCCTCGATCGCATCGGTGGCGGTTCGCACCCCCGCCGTATCGGCGAGCAAGACCCGATAGCCCGCAATCATGAGCGGGATCTCGATCACATCGCGCGTGGTCCCGGCGGTTGCGGTCACGATTGCCGCCTCGCGCCCGGCCAGGGCATTGAGCAGGCTGGACTTGCCCGCATTGGGCGCGCCAATCACCGCGACGCGAAAGCCCTCGCGAATCCGCTCGCCGCGCCGCCCATCCGCCAGGGCCTGGTCCAGATCACCAATAAGCTTGATCAAGGGCCCGCCCGCCTGCTCGGCGAGGGCCTCGGGCAGGTCCTCATCTGGAAAATCAATCCCGGCCTCGAGCAGGGCCAAGACCCCCAAAAGATCGGACCGCCACTGGCCATACTGGGCCGACAAGCCGCCCGCCAGCTGATCGAGCGCTAGCCGCCGCTGGGCCTGGGTTTCCGCATCAATAAGATCGGCCACGGCCTCGGCCTGGGTCAGGTCCAGCTTTTGGTTTTCAAAGGCTCGGCGGGTGAATTCCCCGGGCGCGGCCAGTCGCAAGCCAAGGCTAATTAGGGCCTCAAATACGGCGCCCGTAACCGCCGTGCCGCCATGGATCTGAAGCTCGGCGCAGTCCTCGCCGGTATAACTGGCGGGCGCAGGAAACCACAGCACCAGGCCGTCATCCAATACCGCGCCGGAAACGGGATCGCGCAAGGTCGCGTGGGCGGCGCGGCGCGGAGCAGGTAGGCGGCCGATCAGGGCTTCTACCGCGGCCGGCGCGCCCGGACCCGACAGCCGCACCACGGCAATCGCCGCCCGGCCCGCCGCCGTGGCCGGGGCGAAAATCGTATCGCGCATCAGGGCTTGGCGCCGCCCATGGCGCCCGTTGCCGCCGCGGTCATCAGGCGCTGAAACTGCTCGGTCGCCTGACCCCCAAACGCCATCCAGTTTTTCATCAATTCTTCGGGCTGAATCATGGCCATATTGGCATCCATCCGCGCCTTCATTTCGGCGACCAGATGATCGTTGAGGACGCTGACATCGGGCAGGCCCAAAAAGGTGCGGGCCTCGATCGGGGTGCAATCAATTTCTATGGTCATCTTCATGCTATGCTGCTTTCTAGATTGGGGGCCACCGACCCGACTTGTCAGTCTGGGCATTTGCCTCTAGGCCATGGGCGATAGATCCGCGCTCATGCGCCTGTTTGACAACAAAACCCGTCCCGCGTCCATGATCAAGGAAAGCCCTGATGTCCAGCCAAACCCTTAACATAAAGACATCGGACGGCGAATTTTGCGCCTATGTCGCCAGACCTGCGGCCGCCAAGGCGCCAGCCATTGTCGTGATCCAGGAAATTTTTGGCGTAAATGTCGTGATGCGCCAGGTCGCCAATGACCTCGCGGCCCAGGGCTATCTGGCGATTTGCCCGGATCTGTTTTGGCGCATTGAGCCGGGCATAGATATTACCGATCAGTCCGAGGCCGAATGGGCCAAGGCGTTTGAGCTCTATACCGCCTTTAATGTCGATCAGGGGATTGAGGACATTGCCGCCACCATCACGGCGATCCGCAGCGATCAGGGCTGTAATGGCAAGGTCGGGGCCGTCGGTTATTGCCTTGGCGGACTTTTATCCTACCTAACCGCTGCCCGCACCGATATTGATGCGGCGGTGAGTTATTACGGCGTTGGTATCGATGGCAAGTTGGACGAGGCGGCCAAGATCACCGCGCCCCTGCTTTTGCACGTCGCGGAAAAAGACCAATTTGTCCCCGCCGCCGCCCAGGCCGCCATGGCCCAGGTCTTGGTCAATGGCCCGCGCCTTGACCTTTATACCTATGCCCGCTGCGACCATGCCTTTGCCCGCCCCGGCGGCGAGCATTATGACGCAGCAGCGGCAAAACTGGCCAATGACCGCACTGCGGCCTTTTTTACAAAGACGCTCGGCTAACCGCCGCCCAAACCAAGGATCAAGATCATGTTGGCAATACAGGCCCTATCCGCAGGCGGCCCCGAGGTCTTAAAGGCCATTGATCTGCCCGTCCCCGTGCCTGGTCCCGGCCAGATCCTGATTCGGCATGCGGCGGCGGGGTTAAACTATATCGACATCTATCAGCGCACCGGCCTCTATCCGATCGCCTTTCCCACCGTCCTTGGGCTAGAGGGCGCAGGTTATGTTGAGGCCATAGGCGAGGGCGTGACCCGGTTTGCGGTCGGGGATCGGGCCGCCTATGGCACAGGTCCGCTCGGGGCCTATAGCGAGGCGCATCTGGTGCCAGAGGGGCGGGCCGTACGCCTGCCAGACGAGATCAGCTTTCACCAAGCCGCCGGTGCCATGCTCAAGGGTATGACGGCCGAGTTCCTGATCCGCCGCTGCCATGCCGTCACCGCGGGCGATACCATACTGGTCCATGCCGCGGCCGGCGGGGTGGGCACGCTCTTGACCCAATGGGCAAGAGCCCTGGGGGCAACCGTGATCGGCACGGTCGGGTCAGAAGAAAAGGCGCACCTTGCCAGGGCCCAGGGCTGTCACCACACAATTCTTTATCGCACCGAAGATGTGGCCAAAAGCGTTGCTGAGATTACGGGCGGCAAGGGCGTGCGGGTGGTCTATGACTCGGTCGGGGCCGACACATTTGAGGCCAGCCTTGCCAGCCTTGCCCGCCGCGGCCTGTTTGTCAGTTTTGGCAATGCCTCAGGGCCGGTGGCCCCATTTGCCCCGGCGCGCCTCGCCCAGGCCGGGTCGGTCTTCATCACCCGCCCGACCTTGTTTGATTATGTCGCCACGACTGAAGAGCTCGATGCCAGCGCGGCGGCCCTATTTGCCGTCATTGCCAGCGGCGCGGTGACCATAGAGATCGGCGCGCAATTTGCCCTGTCTGAAACCCGCAAGGCCCATGAGGCCCTAGAAGGCCGATCGACCACGGGCGCAAGCCTGCTGATCCCCTAGCCCAAGGCGCTGTGATCACTGCCGATCAAGCCGCCTGGTGCCTAGCTCGAGATCGGCATTTTTGCGACCCCATCTAGGCCCTCGGGCGTAAGGGATAATAGGCGCTTGCGCTTATCGTCTGATGCGTCGGTAACGCACAGAAGCTTGTGCAGCTCCAGCTTTTTGACGATCAGATAAAAGCCGCGGGTCGATAGGCCCGTGGCTAACTGGACCTGTTTCATCGAGGCCAGCCCATATTCTTTTAAATAGATCAGTATATGGGCTTCGCGTGACAGAAACCGAAAGCTCGACGCCCTTAGCGCCTTGGCCTCATACGAAAATATTGCTTGGACATATCAGTTCGCCGAAACTATGGGCCAAAATAGGTAATACCAAGACTTATCTAACACAATAATCGCTGTTTATAAGCCATCATTGCCACTACTTTTTGCAGGTATTTTAGTCGATCGACTTTGATTGATCTCAATCGTGTCTCAAGCGCATCTGTGCCCCGTAACAACTCCAAAGGGGAACACAATGTTTCAACACTCATCAACACGTCGGCTACAGTATGTAACGGCAACGGCTGCCGCTGCTATTCTCTATACCTTCGCCACCAGCGCTTCGGCTGCAGTCGCCAGCCGCGGTCAGTTGGACGGCGTTTACAGCGCCAGTGCAATCGCTGACACCAAGGCCGCTGCAAAGGCCGCCGCAAAGGCAGTCTCAGACGCACAAGCCCTGGTCGACGCCGCTGCGCTCGCATCAAAAGCAGCCCTTACCACTGACGCGCTCAAGGCCCAAGGTAAGACCTATGTCGATGCCCTAACCGCCGACAGTGCCGCCGCTGCATTAGTGGTGTCCACAGCCTCCGATTTAACGTCTGCCAACACGGCGCTCACCACCGCAAGCACAGCCTCGAACTTGACCAATGGTGCTGCAACGCTCGCAGCCGGGAACCTGACGACCGCTAAAGCGTCTGCCGCTGCGGCCTTGACTACATACAATACCACTCCAACCGCTGGAAATTTAACGGCCTTAAACGCCGCACAAGCGGCTCAAGCAACGGCTCAAACCGCTAGTGACGCCGCCGCCGCTGCCGCGGTTGCGCCAAATGCGGCCACCGCCGCGGCTTCTGATAAGGCCATCAAGGCCGCAACTGCAGCCGACGCCGCTGTCACTGCCAAATCCGCTACCGCGAACGCCGTAATAGCTGCGAATGTGCCAGCGCTTTCGGGCTATGTCTTACTTCTAAATAGCGAGTCCGGCCTTCGTACCAGTCTTGCCTCAATCACTACAGAAGCGTCACCTGCTATCGCGGCCGGAAATGTCGCTGACGGCGGCGTGGCCGTTCTCACCGGCGTTGCCGCAACGGCAAATACAGCCACAAACGCCAAGGCCGCTGCTCGCGCCCTTCTCGGCACCTCGACCGGTGCGGACCAGACTTTCGAAGTTGAGATGGTGCGCGGTCTGAATAATGAAGAAACCCAACGCGTTGCCGCTGACGTGGCCCTAGGTGGCCGCATCACCACCGAAACTAATCGGGCAACCGCTGCGGAATCGGCTCTAGGCACCCGCATCACCGTCCTGACCGCACAGGTCAAGAAGGATATTGCGGCGGCGACGGCGGTTTCGGTTGCGCTGGGCGGCAATAGCTTCCTGCCTGGCAAGAAGTTCAACCTGACGGTCAATGTCGGGTCTTATGACGGTGAAAGCGCGCTGGCAGCCCAGTTCGGCTTTATGGTCAATGACAGTCTGGCCATTAATGGCGGCGTGGCTTCGGGCTTTGGTTCCGGTAGCAGCACCGCCGTTCGCGGCGGCTTTACCTACGGCTGGTAAGGTTCTGTTGTCCGGGGGTCGTTCCCCGGACCCCCAAGACAAGGGGCGCTGGTCATTCGTGACCGGCGCCCTATTTCTGTCTGGTCTTAGGTAAGAACCCGCCCCATGCCGTGCTCCGAGCGATTAGGTATTCATCGACTGGAAGAAGTCGGCATTGTTCTTGGTCTGGCGCATCTTATCGAGCAAGAATTCGATCGCGTCCTGCGGCCCCATGGGGTTGAGAATACGGCGCAGCACATAGGTCTTTTGCAGCACATCCTTGGGCGTGATCAGGTCTTCCTTACGGGTACCAGATTTTAGAATATCGATAGCCGGGAAGACGCGCTTGTCGGCAACCTTGCGGTCCAGAATGATTTCCGAATTGCCGGTGCCCTTAAACTCTTCAAAGATCACCTCATCCATGCGGCTGCCCGTATCGATCAGGGCCGTGGCTATGATGGTTAGTGAGCCCCCTTCTTCAATATTGCGCGCCGCACCGAAGAAGCGTTTTGGCCTTTGCAGGGCATTGGCATCGACGCCGCCGGTCAGGACCTTACCCGAGGACGGCACCACCGTATTATAGGCGCGGCCCAAACGCGTGACCGAGTCGAGCAGGATGATGACATCGCGCTTGTGCTCGACCAGGCGCTTGGCCTTTTCAATGACCATTTCAGCGACCTGGACGTGGCGGGTTGCGGGCTCGTCAAAGGTTGAGCTGATCACCTCGCCGCGCACCGTGCGCTGCATGTCGGTGACTTCTTCGGGCCGCTCATCGATCAAGAGCACGATCAGATAGCATTCGGGGTGGTTGGCCGCGATTGATTTGGCGATGTTTTGCAACATCACCGTCTTACCCACCCGCGGCGGGGCAACGATCAAGCAGCGCTGGCCCTTGCCCAAGGGCGAGACAATATCGATCACCCGGCCGGAGCGGTCCTTCAAGGTCGGGTCTTGAATTTCCATGGTTAGACGCTCATCGGGATAGAGCGGGGTCAGGTTATCGAAATGGACCTTGTGGCGGACATTTTCTGGGTTCTCAAAATTGATCAGATCAACCTTGAGTAGGGCAAAATAGCGCTCGCCCTCGCGCGGCGCGCGGATTGGACCCTCAACCGAATCCCCGGTGCGCAGCCCAAATTTGCGGATCTGTGAGGGCGAGACATAGATGTCATCCGGACCGGGTAGATAATTGGCCTCGGGCGAACGCAAAAAGCCAAACCCGTCCTGCACGACCTCCATAACCCCGCCGCCGGAAATCTCGACGCCTTCCTCGGCCACGGTCTTGAGGATGCCAAACATCATATCCTGCTTGCGCATGGAATTGGCGTTCTCGATCTCAAGCGCCTCGGCTAGGGCTAAAAGATCGCTGGGCGATTTTAGCTTTAGCTCCATCAGCGACATGCGGCTAATGCCCATGGCAGCGACCACGGCCGATGGACCCTCGGTCGCTGGCTCTTGCGTCTCGGTCGCCGCCTCTATGGGTTCTGTCCCAGCCATAACCGCCTGGTCTTCTTGACCCTCGGTCGCGGTCGTGTCGGGGAATAATTCGTCTTGCATGCTCAAACTCTATTTCCAGCGCGCGGCCAAACCGGCCACGGCAAGCGCCTGGGCGCAAAAAACCAGCCCGGGCCACAAGGATGTATTTGCCCAAACGGGCAGAGGGGGAACCAAGACCGCTTGGCCAGATCTATAGGGCAAGGGATTGGTTATCAGGCGGGACTGACCCTATGGCCAGTTGTCCCCTAGCCAAGCCATAAGCAGCGGCAAAGGTCAAGGTTTGGTTGGCTAGGCGCGGTCAAGGCGGCCAGTTAATGGCCAAATTCCAGGGTCACGGATAAGACCATGACAATGGCCGCAATAAACGGCAGTTCATTGGTCATGCGCCAGAACTTGCCAGAGCGCTGATTACGCCCCTCCGCAAAGGCCTTGCGGGCCGACGCCAAAAAGCCGTGCCAGCCTAGCAAAAACACCACACCGTAAAGCTTGGTCACCATCCAGGGCTGGAGCAGAAAATCCCAGCCGCGGATCTCGCTATCGGCCAAGATCAAGAGCACGCCAAAGGTCAGACTGGCCAGCATGGCGGGGTTCATAATGATGCGTAAGAGCTTTAGCTCCATAACCTGAAAGGTGGCGTCCATTTCGCTGCCCGCTGTCGCAGCCGCGTGATAGGCATAGAGCCTTGGCAGATATAAGAGCCCAGCCATCCAGGCGATCACCGCCAGAATGTGTAGGCCTCGAAGCAGGTCATAGTGCTGGGCAAGGGCCATTCTTTAGGCCCTACGCGGACATTTTGAGCGATCCGCCGGACAGGACCAGCCCTGGCAAGGCTGGGTGCCGCCCCGGCCAAGGCTCTCCTGGGTCAAGGTGGCCAAGCCTTCTATAAACACCGGGTCAATGCCAAGCGCCGGTACCCGGATGAATTTTGGACAGCCCACCTCTAGCGCCAGTTCCGCATATTCATGGTCGAGTTCAACCAGGGTCTCAATATGCTCAGATACAAAGGCGATGGGCGTAATGATCACATTCAGCCCGGCCTTGCCCGCGACTTCCAGGGCTTCAGGCGTTGAGGGCCCTATCCATTTTAAGGGCCCAACCCGGCTTTGATAACAAACCTGCCAGTCCCAATCTGGGCCTAGACGCTTTGCAACCGCGGCGGCCGTGGCCTCAATCTGGGCCTGATAGGGATCGCCATCCTGAATGATTTTTTCCGGCAGGCCATGAGCAGAAAATAACAGCCGCGTCTGGGTGGGCGATCCAGCCGCCTTAAACGCATCCTCAATCGCCTTGGCATGGGCCTCGATAACGGCGGGCAGAATTGGATAACAGCAAATCGTGCGGGCGCTGCCCTTGCCCTTATAGACCTTGTTCCACTCGGCAACCGATGACCCGGTCGTGGTGGTCGAAAACTGCGGATAGAGCGGCAAGAGCACGATCTGGTCGGGCGCAAAATCTGCAACCTGTTTAGCCGTCTGTTTGGCAAACGGCTTCCAGTACCGCATGGCGATAAACACCTTGGTGGTCTGGTCCTTGGATGGGTGGTTCAGTGCTGCCTCTAGGGCCTCGGCTTGAGCCACCGTCTGGGGCAGGAGAGGTGAACCACCGCCCATGATTGCATAATTGGCCTGGGCCGACTTTTTGCGTAAGGTCGAGATCAACCAGGCCAGGGCCTGGCGAATGCCGAATGGCGCGCCAATAATCGCCTTATCGGCAAACAGATTATACAAAAACGGCTGCACCGAGTCTGGCCCGTCTGGCCCGCCCAGATTGAACAAGACCACGGCAATGCGTTGAGGCCGGTCTTTATCGCTCATCTTATCTACCGCCTTCATTAGCCGTGCACCACCCGCGCCAAGACCTGTTCGACATGCGCAATCGGCGTGTCGGGCAAGATTCCATGACCAAGATTAAAGATATAGGGCCCCTGTCCCCACTGGGCGAGCAATTGATCTAGCCGCACATCCAATGCCCTGCCGCCCGCCCGCAATAATAGGGGGTCAAGCGCACCTTGTATGGCGACGGTCTTTTGCAAGTCTTGGCCCATGGCGGCGCTCGCCTGCACATCCAGCGCGACCGCCTGGACGGCCACGGTTTTGGCATAGTTTTGCACCAAGGCCCCGGCCCCCCGTGGAAAGCCAATAAACGGGGCGGTGACGCCCGCGGCCCGGACCTTGGCGATAATCCGGGCATGGGGCCCGATCACCAGGCGCTCAAACAGGTCTTCAGGCAGGCCCTCAGCCCAGGACTCAAACAATTTCAGCACCTGGGCACCGCTCTTGGCCTGCATAACCAGATAAAGCGCGGTCGCCTCGACCAGAATATCGATCAGCTCGTCCAGCGCCTTGGCATGGGTATAGGCATAGGTCCTTGCTGCGACCCGGTCGCTAGACCCGCCCTCAATCATATAGGTAGCGACTGTCCAGGGTGCTCCAGCAAATCCGATCAAGGCTTTTGATGGATCAAGCTCTGCCCGCACCCGGCTCAAGGTCTCACCGATATTGCCAAGCACAGCAGCCGAGCTCTCGATCCGCTCCCGCATGCTTTCCAGCGACGGTAGGGCGCCAAGCCTTGGCCCCTCGCCGACCTCAAACCGCACGTCTTGGCCAAGCGCCTTGGGTAAAAGCAAGATATCGGCAAAGACAATGGCGGCGCTAAATTCAAACCGCCGCATGGGTTGTAAGGTGGCCTCTGCGGCCATCTCTGGATTGAGGCAAAACGAGATGAAATCTGGTGCCGTGGCTCTCAACGCGCGATATTCTGGCAGATAACGGCCTGCTTGGCGCATAAACCAGATAGGCGGCCTGGCCAGGGTTTGACCCGCTAGCACGCGCAATAGGGCAGGGGCGGTTTTGTCGGTTTGATCTGAAGCGCTCATGGATTGGTTAAACCCAGTTCGGCAGCGAAACTCAAGGCTGGTTTATCCATCCGGCCCTTAACCTAAATCTTAATAAGAAAAGAAAATTTTTGAGGTGGTGGTTTAGGCTGGGCAATCGGGGCACGTCCCGGGCCCGTTGGGTCGATCCCCACCTTGTCCCCAAGAGACCAAGGCTTCGTCGCCAAACCACTTGCTGTTATCCCCAGCCTGTTGAAACCAAGGACAAGTCGTAAAGGCCTTAAAAAAGCCGCTTATCGACGCGCGCTAATTGGCACAGGGCTGTAAAATTATATAAGGCCTAAGATCGATCAGATCTTCACAGACGCGGCCATCCCCAACCGATCAAGATGTGAAGAATTTGCGACAAACCTAAGGCTTGTCCCCATAGGGTTAACCAAATCTAAAAATCGAGAAATCCGTACCCACTTTAGGCCTTAAATTTGCCCCCGCGCGCACACCGCGCCCACCCGATATCCACACAAAAATCAGCCGTCTTGCGAAGCCAGGTTTCAGAGGGCAAAACACGTCTATGAGCCAACAACCGCGCATCGCCACCTATTTTCACGTTCATCTGGTCTCGGACTCAACGGGCGAGACGTTGAACGCCATGGCCAAGGCGGTTTGCGCCCGGTTTGATCAGGTCCTGCCGATCGAGCATGTCTATGCCCTGGTGCGGTCCCAGCGCCAACTGGAGCGGGTCATGCAGGAGGTTGAAGGCGCGCCAGGCATCGTAATCCACACCATTGTCGATAAAAGCCTGCGCGAATCGCTCGAACAAGGCTGCCGTCAACTGGATATTGGCTGTATTGCTGCGCTCGATCCGCTGGTTTCAGCCCTATCACGCTATTTGGGGGCCTCAATCTCCAACCGGGTCGGTGCCCAGCACGCCCTCGATCATGACTATTTCAACCGGATCGAGGCCCTGAATTATGCAATTGGCCATGATGACGGTCAGGGCACGCAAAACCTGGAAAGCGCCGATGTGGTCTTGGTTGGGGTTAGTCGCACCTCGAAAACCCCGACCTGCATCTATCTCGCCCATCGCGGGGTCAGGGCCGCTAATGTGCCGCTGGTGCCCGGCGCTGAGCCACCAGCGCAATTGTTTGATCTAAAGCATGCACTTGTGGTGGGGCTGACCGTGTCGCCAGACCGCCTGATCCAGATCCGCCGCAACCGCCTTTTGAGTTTAAACGAGGGCCGAGAGAGCGCCTATATCGAAACCGAGGCGGTTCGGGACGAGACGGTGCGGGCGCGCAGATTGTTCGAAAAACAAGGTTGGCCGGTGATCGATGTCACCCGCCGGTCTGTTGAAGAAACCGCCGCCGCGGTGATCAATATCCTTTCGGCCGCGCGCGGTCATACAGATGCCCCAGCATGAGCGCCCCCCAACTTGTCCTCGCCTCTGGCTCCAGCGCTCGGCGGGCCCTTCTGTTGGGTGCGGGTCTGCGCTTTTCGGTCACGGTTAGTACGGTGGATGAAGAGGCGCTAAAAACTCAGCTTTTGGCCGCTAAGGCTGCGCCAATCGAGATTGCCGCGGATTTGGCAAGCGCCAAGGCCGTGCAGGTGTCTCTAACCGAACCGGGCCTTATTATTGGCGCCGATCAAACCCTAGATCTTAACGGGACCCTGTTTAGCAAGCCAAACTCACTCACTGACCTCGGCCATCAATTGGCTCAACTGCGCGGCCAGCGCCACAGTCTGCATTCGGCTATTGCCTTGGCAAGAGATGGGCGGGTCGTTTGGCAAGACGTGGTTAGCGCCCACCTAACCATGCGCGATTTTTCCGACAGGTTCTTGCAGGCCTATCTGGCGGACCATGGCCAAGATGTGCTGGGCTGTGTCGGCGGCTATAAGTTGGAATCAGCGGGCGTGCAGTTGTTTGACCAGATTGACGGCGATTATTTCACCATACTGGGCCTGCCGCTTACGGGGCTTCTTGGCGCGCTTCGGCTATTTGGGGTGGTGATGACATGACAATTTCAGCCAAGACCTTGGTGGCCGGCGTGGTTGGCCATCCGGTGCGTCACTCTCTAAGCCCGCTATTGCATAATGCCTGGCTGCAGGCCGCAGGTCTTGATGGGGTCTATGTTGCGTTTGGCCCCAGCCTTGACGGGTTTTCGGACCTGATTGAGGGTTGCCGCGGCGGCGCGATTTGCGGCCTCAATATTACCCTGCCGTTTAAGGAAACGGCTCTGGGCCTAGCCCAACCGGGCCGTGATCATATTCATCCGCGGGCAAGCCTAGCGGGCGCTGCCAATCTGGTTGTGTTTCGCGCCGATGGCGGGCTTGAGCTTGATAATACCGACGGCGAAGGTCTGTTATATGCCTTTGCCCGGCAAGCACCCAGACTTGATCTAAAAAGCGGTCCAGTGGTGATTTTGGGCGCGGGCGGCGCGGCGCGCGGCGCGGCCGCTGCTCTGGTCTTGGCCGGCGTGCCTCAGGTGCGGGTTTTAAACCGCACTTTTGACCGAGCCCAGGCCATTGCCGACGCGCTTGGCGACAAGGTGCTGGCCTATGATCACGGTCGCGCCCACACTGTTTTCGAAGACGCCGTCGCCGTGATCAATGCCACCTCGCTTGGCCTTAATGGCGGCGAGGGTCCAGGTCTTGACTGGCAGGCCGTGCCAAGTGCCTGCGCCTTTATGGACATGGTCTATAAGCCGCTTGACACTCAGTTTTTGCAGGCGGCCCGCGCGCGAGGCCATTTGACCATTGATGGCCTTGATATGTT
>CANGEH010000024.1 GCA_947452665.1 Caulobacteraceae bacterium | reverse complement strand
GGAAGCGGCCTGGTCCCCGCCGGTCGTGGCTGCGGCTGAGACCAAAAAGCCCCGCGCCAAAAAGGCCGCCCCTGTCGCAGACGCCGCTGAGGGCGCCGAAGCTTAAGGCTTCGCTAGAGATTTAGGAGTTCCAGATGGCTCACAAGAAATCAGGCGGCTCTTCGCGCAATGGTCGCGATTCCGACGGTCGCCGCCTTGGCGTAAAGAAGTTTGGCGGCGAGAAGGTTCTGGCCGGCAATATCATTATTCGCCAGCGCGGCACCAAATTCTATCCCGGTGAAAACGTCGGCATGGGCAAGGATCACACCTTGTTCGCCCTCGAGCACGGCAATGTAAAATTCATCACCAAGCGTAATGACCGAACTTTTGTAACGGTCGTTCCGGCCATGGAAGCCCTAGCCGCCGAATAGGCGATCCAAAGGCTTCCCCCGGATCGCGCCGCAAAATCGCAGCGATCCGGACAAGACAAGACCCAAGCGGGGAGTCCGGACGCCGGACTCCCCGCTTTTTTGTTTTGTGCAATGAGGCCAGACCATGGGCCAGACACAGCCCCCGCCCGACATCATCACGCCGCGCCTGCGTCTGCGTGCGCCAAAAACCAGCGATGCCCCGCGCCTGGCCGAACTCGCCGGGGACTGGGATATTGTGCGGATGAGCAGCCGCATGCCCCATCCCTATCAGCTAAGCGATGCCGACACCTATATTGCCCAGGTCCTGGCCCAGCGTGATCCCAAAAACCGCGCCCTGCTTATCGAGCATGGCCAGAGCGGGATTGTCGGGGCGATTGGCCTGTTTTTGTCGGTAAAGGGTCAGCCCGAGATTGGCTATTGGATCGGCAAGCCGTTTTGGGGCCAGGGCCTAGCGACCGAGGCCTTGAGCGCCCTGCAGGCCTGGGCCAGCCACGATCTTGGCCTGCGCTATCTGACCGCGGGCCATTTTGCCGATAATGACGCCAGTGGCCAGGTCCTGATCAAGGCCGGGTTTCTTTATATTGGCGAGGTCCGCAGCCTGTTTTCCGCATCGCGCAGGACAGATGTCCCGACCCGGATGATGGTTTGGCTGGCCTAGGCTGCGGTCTGAAGCACGGCCTTGAAATGCGCGATCACCTCATCTACTGCCGCCCGCGTCGGCTGGCCTTCGGCATCGACCAGATCGCCGGTAAAGACGCTGTGCGGCGGGGTGCGGCCGTCTGGATCGGCATCGCTATCGGCAAAACTCTTGCCGACAAAGCCTTGGCCAAGCGCGGCCTGCAGGGCCTCAAACCGCGCCGGGCGGCAAAGATCGTCGCCCTCAAACCGGTAGCCGCGCACGTTCAAGCCCTCATCGCGCACGCGGGCCTGGACCTTGGCCATGTCGGCCGGCGAGATATCAATCTGATCTGGCTTGCGCGGCGGCATGCTGGGCTGGCTCAAGACGGGGGCCAGCACCACCGGATCAACCGCCATGGACAGGGCAAAACCGCCGGTCAGGCACATGCCAATAACCCCAACCCCCTTACCGCCGCATTCCTCATGCGCCAGCGCCGCCAAGGGCCGCAACCAATCGACGATCGGGCTGGAGGCGCCGGTCTTAAACAGGTGAAATTCGCGCGACACGCAAAGACCGATAATTTGGCCAAGGGTAACCTTGGCCTCATTACGGGCATCTGGCCTGCCCAAGAGGATCGGCGCATAGACCCGAAAGCCTGCTTCAGCCACCCAACGGCAAAACCGGGCCAGTTCGGGTGTAAAGCCATAGACCTCATGAATCACGATTACAGCGGGTCCAAAATCGCCCAAGGTCAGGACCGGCTTGGTTTTTTGGTTGAATTTCAGGTCGCGACGCGAAAAATCGTCAATGTCATGGCGCGGAACCGTCGTCATCTCTTTCCCCTAACCGCTCTTTTTCGATATAAACGCTGATGAAATTTCTAGACCAGTGCAAGATATACATTCGCTCCGGCGACGGGGGCGGCGGCTCCGTGTCGTTTAGGCGGGAAAAATTCATCGAATATGGCGGCCCCGACGGCGGTGATGGCGGGCGCGGCGGCGATGTTTGGGTCGAGGCGGTCGATGGCCTCAATACCCTGATCGATTTTCGCTATCAACAACACTTCAAGGCCGATACGGGCGTGCATGGCATGGGCCGCAACCGCGCCGGTCACAATGGCGCTGATATTGTCCTCAAGGTCCCGGTCGGCACCCAGGTGATGGAAGAGGACAAGGAAACCGTCATTTGCGACATGGACAAGGTCGGGATGCGCGTGCGCCTGGCCAAGGGCGGCAATGGCGGCTTTGGTAATGCCTATTTTAAAAGCTCGATCAATCAGGCGCCAAAATATGCCAATCCAGGCCTTGAAGGTCAGGAGAAATGGATCTGGCTAAGGCTCAAACTGATTGCCGATGCTGGTCTGGTTGGCCTGCCCAATGCGGGCAAATCGACCTTTTTGGCGGCGGCCTCCGCGGCCAAGCCCAAGATTGCTGACTACCCGTTTACCACCCTTACCCCCAATCTGGGCGTGGTTGATCTGACCACCCAGGAGCGGTTTGTCTTGGCCGATATTCCAGGCCTGATTGAGGGGGCCTCTGAAGGCGCAGGCCTTGGCACCAAGTTTTTGGGCCATGTCGAGCGCACGGCGGTCTTGATCCACCTGATTGATGCCACCCAGGACGATGTCGCAGGCGCCTGGACGACCATTCGCGGCGAATTGTCCGCCTATGGCGAGGGCCTAGAAGACAAGCCAGAGCTTCTGGCCCTAAACAAGGCCGATGCCCTGACGCCAGAAGAGCGTCTGGCCAAGGCCGCCGAGTTGGAGGCCGTGGCAGGCCGCGCGCCCTATATTATTTCCGGCGTATCGGGCGAGGGGGTGCGCGATCTGTTGCGCGCCGCCCATGGCGAGATTGTTGCCAAGCGCGCGCGGGAAAAGGCTGTCGCTAACGCCAAGCTGATGGGGGGCATGGATGCGGATGCAGACTGGAAGCCGTGAACAGACTTAGCCACGCCAAGCGTGTTGTGATCAAGGTTGGCTCTGCCCTGGTGGTTGATCAGGGCAGCGGCCTGGCCGATCACGCCTGGCTGGCGGCCATAGCGGCCGATATTGCGCGCATGCGCGGGCGCGGCCAACAGGTGCTGCTTGTCTCGTCTGGCTCGGTCGCGCTTGGGCGGCAAAGACTAGGCCTTGGCAAGCGCACCGTCACCTTGCCGGAGAAACAGGCCGCCGCCGCCGCGGGCCAAAGCCGTCTTATGCGGGCCTGGGAAGAGGCGTTTGAGCCGCACGACCTAATCACAGCCCAGATCCTGCTGACCCGCGACGATACCGAGATCCGGCACCGCTGGCTCAATGGCCGCGCCACGCTAGAAACGCTCTTGGCGCTGGGCGTTACGCCCGTGGTCAATGAAAACGATACGGTCGTCACCGAAGAAATTCGTTATGGCGATAATGACAGGCTAGCCGCGCGGGTCGCCCAGATGATCGGGGCTGACCTCTTGGTGCTCCTATCCGATATTGACGGTCTTTATACCGCTGATCCGCGCAGCGATCCCACAGCGACGCATATTGCCGTGGTGCAAGACTTTACGCCCGAGATTGATGCCATGGCCGGCGGCGCCAATCTGAGCGATGGCGTTGGCACAGGCGGCATGGCCACCAAGCTGATCGCCGCCAAGATTGCAGCCAGCGCCGGCTGCGCCACCCTGATCACCCTGGGTAATCGCCCCTCGCCCCTGCTCGCCGCCGAAGAGGGCGCGCGCTCGACCGTGTTTGAGCCGACCACCACGCCGGCCGCGGCCTATAAGCAATGGATCGGCGGATCGCTTGCGCCCATGGGCCAGATCCGCATTGATGCAGGCGCGGCCAAGGCGCTTCAGTCTGGCAAATCGCTTTTGCCTGCAGGCGTGACTGCGGTCGAGGGCCGGTTCGAGACCGGCGACTGTGTGGTGGTGCTCGGTCCAGACGGGCGCGAGATTGCAAGGGGTCTGATCGGCTATGACGCCGACGAGACTTCGGCCATCAAGGGTCGCCAATCTGGCGAGATCGAGACCTTGCTGGGCTATACGGCGGGCCCAACCCTGATCCATGCCGATGATCTGGCCTTGAGCCGCAACTAGAGGGTCCCGCCTGATGATCGGGTTTATCTTGCAAAACCCTGCGTCTCACGGCAAAGCCAAGACATGAATACCTCAGATAATCCTCTCGGGGCCCAGATGTCGGCCATGGGCCAGGCCGCGCGGCGCGGCGCTGAGGCCCTGCGCCTGTCCGATGCCCAGACCCGCACCCGGGCCATAACCGCCATGGCCGCCAGCCTGCGCGCGCGCTCTGAGCCGATCTTGGCTGCCAATGCCAAGGACCTAGCGACGGCAAGGGACAATGGCGTTTCTGGCCCCATGCTTGATCGCCTAGCCCTCGATTCTGGACGGCTGGAAGCTATTGCCGCGAGCCTAGAGGTGGTGGCTGCCATTCCTGATCCGCTCGGCGAGGTGATGAATCACTGGACCCGGCCCAATGGTCTAGACTTTTCGCGGGTACGCACCCCGATCGGCGTCATAGCCATGATTTATGAAAGCCGGCCTAATGTCACCGCTGATGCGGCAGCCTTGTGTATCCGGTCCGGCAATGCGGTCGTGTTGCGCGGCGGCTCTGAGTGCCTAGCCTCGAACCTGGCCATCCATGCCGCTGTGGTCGAGGGGCTTGAGGCTGCAGGTCTTCCGGCTGAGTGTGTTCAGGCCGTGCCGACCCCAGACCGCGCCGCCGTTGGCCTAATCTTGGCTGGATTGTGCGATGAGCGCGGCGAGCGTTGCGTCGATCTGATCATACCGCGCGGCGGCAAGAGCTTAGTCGCCAGGGTGCAATCCGAGGCTCGCGCGCCGGTGCTTGGCCACCTAGAGGGGCTTTGCCACACCTTTGTGCACGAGGCGGCTGACCCGACCAAGGCCTGTGAGGTGGTGGTCAATGCCAAGCTTCGCCGGGTTTCGGTCTGCGGATCGCTGGAAACCTTGCTGATCGATAAGATTGCCGCCCAAACGCTTTTGCCGCCGATTGCGGCGGCCCTGATGGCCAAGGGCTGCGAACTGCGCGGCGATGCCGCATCCATGGCCCTGGTGCCGGGCATGACCCTTGCCACCGAGGAGGATTGGCGCACTGAATATCTAGCCCCGATACTGGCGGTGCGGATTGTCGAGGGCGTGGCCGGTGCCGCCGACCATATCCGCCTCTATGGCTCTGGCCATACCGACGCAATCATTACCGAGGACAAGGCATCAGCTGAGGCCTTTATCGCCGCTGTAGATTCGGCGATTGTGCTGGTCAATGCCTCGACCCAATTTGCCGATGGCGGCGAATTTGGCTTTGGCGCCGAGATCGGGATTGCCACCGACAAGCTTCATGCGCGCGGCCCGGTTGGGGCCGAACAACTAACGACCTATAAATATGTGGTTCGCGGGACCGGCCAGACGCGCCCCTAGGGCGGGCCGGCCCGCCGCCCTGCGCCCAGGCCTTCACCTGGAGCCGGGCATGCGGGTGGGTCTGTTCGGGGGATCGTTCAATCCAGCCCATAGCGGCCATGCCCTGGTGGCCAAGACCGCCCTCACCCGGCTTCGGCTCGATCAGGTCATATGGCTGGTCTCGCCGCAAAACCCGTTAAAGCGCGCCGATGAGACCGCCGATCTGGCCGTGCGGCTTGCCCAGACCAAGGCTTTGGTCGGGGGCCACATCCATGGCCGCACCATGCCGATCAGCGATTTTGAAAGCCGGATTGGCGCGCGCTATACGATCGATACCTTGCGCGCGCTTAAGGCCCGGTTTCCCGGCGTGAAATTTGTCTGGATCATGGGCGCAGACAGCCTAGCCGCCCTGCACCGCTGGCGTGGCTGGCTGGAAATCATGGCCCTGGTGCCGGTCGCCGTGATCGCCCGGCCCGGCGCCCTGATCAAGAGCCGCCTTGCCCCCGCCGCGCGCCGGTTTGGCCATGCCCGGCTCAGCCCCAAGGCCAGCCATAGGCTTGCCGACCACCTCGCTCCGGCCTGGACCTATTTGAATGTGCCGCTCGATCCGGCCTCATCCTCGGCCATTCGCTCGGAAAGGCGCGCGGTAAAGCGCGATTCAGATGGGCAATGACCGCGCCCGTCGGATGTGATAGGGTGCTTCTCCAAAACTTAAACACAAAGGAGTTTCACGCTGAATCGTGAGACCGCGCAAAGCGCGCCCGAGGCCCTGTCCCCAATTGCCAGCGCCCCACACCATGATCTTTCTGTCTATCTGCCCGAAGGGCATGAGGTCACCTCGGTTGAGGCCTTGATCTTGTCCCGGCTCGATGACGACAAGGCCGAAGACATTGTTTTTATTAATCTAAAAGACAAAAGCTCGGTGGCTGACAGCCTGGTCGTAGCCTCTGGCCGCTCGCACCGTCATGTCGGGGCCATGGCCGATCACCTGATGCGCGGCTTGAAAGAGGCCGGGTTTGGCAAGGCCAGGGTTGAAGGTCTGCCCGGTTGTGACTGGGTGCTGATTGATGCCGGCGATGTGATTGTCCACCTGTTCCGACCCGAGGTTCGCAGCTTTTATAATATTGAGAAGATCTGGTCGATCGAGACCTCGGGCCACGTCACCCCGACCAGCTAGTCGGCAAGCCTCGCCAGCCGCGATCGCATGAAGATCACCCTAGTGACCATTGGCCGTCTAGGCGCCTCGCCAGAGGCGGCCCTTGCACGCGACTATGCCGCTAGGGCCACAGCCAGTGGTCGGGCCCTGGGTCTTGGTCCGGTCGAGATCATTGAGCTTGAAAGCAGAAAGCCCGGCAAGGCGGCTGAGGCCGAGACCTTGAGCGCCCAGATCGCGGCCCTGGGTCCTTGCTGGCTGGTGGTCTGCGATGAGCATGGCACAGCCCACAGGTCGCGCGATTTTGCCGCCCATATTGGCAAGCTGCGCGACGACGGCCACCGGCGGATGATCATACTGATTGGCGGCGCCGACGGGCTTGATCCAGCCCTAATGGCCACTGCCCGCGAAAAGCTCGCCTTTGGCATACAGACCTGGCCCCACGCCCTGGCCCGGGTCATGCTGGCCGAGCAGGTCTATCGCGCCACGACCATATTGGCTGGCGGGCCCTATCACCGGGACTGATTGCGCCGCTTGCCTCCTGTTGCCTTTAACCGGTTTGGGTTATGAGTCGGCCTAATGCGCCCGTTACCCGCCCTTATTCTCAGCCTTTGCCTGACCTTGTCGGCTCAAGCCGCAGTTGGTGCCGCTCCGTCGCGTCAGGATCTCGCCACGCTTGAGGCGCGCGCAAAGGCCAAGGCCAAGGATAGTGCCGCCTTAAGGGCCAAGGCCGCCAAGACCCAAAGAGATCTGGCCCTAATGCGCGCCCAACTGGTTAGTCTGTCGGCTGACCAGGCGCGTAGCGAACAGATTGCCAATGATAGCCGCCAGCGCCTGACCGAGCTTAATCGCAGCCAGATTGTCCTGACCGGGGATATGCGGCGCAATCACGACCAATTGTCGCGGCTCTTGAGCGCGCTCTTAATCTATCGACGCAACCCGCCCCCCGCCTTGATGGTGCATCCGCAAAACGCGCAAAAAGCCGTGCGCGCCGCGATCCTGATCCAGGCCGTGACGCCCGAGCTTGAAAAACGCGCCAAGACGTTTGCGATCAGCGCTCAGGACATTGCCCAGCTGCGCCGCGAAACCTTGGCGGCAAACCGCGCCCTAGCCGAGGCCGAGCGCGACATCCAAAACCGCCGCGCCCAGATGGCGGTCCTGATCCAGAACAAGGCAGCGATGGAGCGCGCCATCAGCGCCGATGCCGATCAGGCCGAGCGCGATTTTCAAAGGCTGGCGGCAAGGGCCCAG
Source organism: Caulobacteraceae bacterium (assembly GCA_947452665.1). GTDB lineage: Bacteria > Pseudomonadota > Alphaproteobacteria > Caulobacterales > Caulobacteraceae > CAISGS01. Next base: position 6,177 of record CANGEH010000024.1, on the reverse strand, counting down.
TCCTTGCGCGAGCTGCTTCAGGCCTTGCCGCGCCAATCTGGCGGCTCTACCCGCGACAATATTGGCCAAAACCTAGATGCCACAGACCTTTTTGGCCGCACGCGCGGCCTCGTCAGCCCGGTGGCCGGGCGGGTGGTCCGACGGTTTGGCCAGGGCGGCGGCACAATAGGTCGGTCAGAAGGCTGGACCTGGCGGGCAGAAGCGGGCGCCACTGTGCGGGCCCCTGCCCAGGGCACGGTGGAATATTCTGGCCCCTTAAAGGGCTGGGGCGAGGTCTTGATCCTGCGGCTTGGCGGGCAATACCACCTGGTCCTGGCGGGCCTGGAAAGCTCAAATGCCGTTGCGGGCGGCAGGTTTGCGGCCGGGGAGCCGGTGGGGCGCATGGGCGGCAATGATCCAGAACTTTATCTTGAAATCCGCAAGGACGGGGCCCCGATGGATCCCGCCCGCTGGCTGAAAGCGGCCTCAGGTCGTTAACCGCTCGCCAAGGCGAACAGGTGTTTAGTGAATTTAATCGCCGCGGCGTTTCGATTTGGTCTAGACTTGCAATTCGTGCCAAGCGTCTTTGAAAAGACGTAAACGCCCTTCAAACCAAGGTTATCATGCGCAAAACCCTTCTGATCGGTGTGTCTGCCTTTGTTCTCGGTGCCGGGACCATGGCCTATATCAACCAGACCGCCGTGGCCTCGGTGCCCAGCAGTCGCAGCGACACGTTTCGTTTGCTGGAAATGTTTGGCGATGTCCTAGCCACGGTCCAGAGCCAGTATGTGACGCCGGTGGATGATAAAAAGCTGATCGAGTCGGCGATTGACGGCATGTTGACCTCGCTTGACCCGCATTCGGGCTATCTCAATACCGAGAACTATGCCGAAATGCGCGACCAGACGCGCGGGGCCTATGGCGGGCTAGGCCTTGAGGTCACCAGCGAAGACGGCGTGGTCAAGATCATCTCGCCTATGGATGACACGCCTGCGGCCCGCGCCAAGCTTCAGGCCGGCGACTATATTACCGCGATCAATAATCAAAGCCTGATCGGCCTTAGCCTGACCGCCGCGGTCAAACAGATGCGTGGCAAGCCGGGCGAGGCCATAACCTTGACCATTGTGCGCGATCGCGGCGAGCCGTTTGACATCAAGCTGGTGCGCGAGACCATCAATATTATTTCTGCCAAGGCGCGGATGGAGGGCGATTACGGCTATTTGCGTATCTCCGCCTTTAACGAAAAAACCTCAATTGAGGCCGCTACCGCCCTACAAGGCCTTATGAGCAAGAACCCCAAGATGAAGGGGCTGGTGCTGGATTTGCGCAATAACCCAGGCGGGTTGTTGGAACAGGCGATCGCCATTTCCGACATGTTCCTCGATGGCGGCGAGGTTGTGTCGCAGCGCGGCCGGGGCCCCAAAAACATTGACCGCTATAATGCTCAAGCCGGTGATGTGACCAATGGCCTGCCCTTGGTGGTGCTGATCAATTCTGGCTCTGCCTCGGCCTCTGAAATCGTGGCAGGCGCCTTGCAGGACCGCAAGCGCGCCGAACTGGTGGGCCTAACCAGCTTTGGTAAGGGTTCGGTCCAGACCGTCATCCCCTTGCGCGGCGGCGCCGATGGGGCGGTCAAGCTGACCACCGGCAAGTATTACACCCCTTCGGGCCGTTCGATCCAAAAGACCGGGATTGAACCGGATCTAGAAGTGGCCATGAGCCGCGAACAGGCCGAGATCCTGGCCACCCGCGCCTATCAGTTCAGCGAGGCCAGCTATTCCAATGCGCTAGATTCGCAAGAGGGCAAGGTGCGCAAGGCCGCCCATGCCCCTGCCGAGGTGCCGCCCACCAGCTTTGACGTCAAGACCGGCGACTTCCAGCTGACCCGGGCTCTGGATGTGCTGAAAAATGGCAGCGTCGCCAAGACCCCAAAACTGCCGCCCCTGCCTGCCAAACCGCGCCTATCCGAACTGCTGGGCGCCAAGACCCCGGCGACGGCGGCTGAGCCGGTAAAGGCCAAGCCCTAGACCCAAATATCCAATACCGACCCAGGCCGGGCATAGCGCATTGGCGGTTCGGGCTCGGCAGATTGGGGCATTGGCGCTGGGCGTGGGTTTAGCTGGGCCATGGCCGCGGCTGGGCTAGCGGGCGCAACCGCGCTGGCCTGGCCCTGCAGGGCCACCTCGAAGAATGCCCGCCGGGCGGCGGCGCGGGGGTCTTCGCTGGCGCGGCGCGGGGTCGGCGCACCTTGGCCAAGCGGCAGGTTGAGATTGGGCGTGATCGGTTGCGGCACGGGTCAGGACCTCAATGTGTGTCCTGTTTGTAAAAAATTATGGTTAGCGAGCGATTAACGCAGCGCGGCGGCCTTTTCCAAAAACTGCTCGGCGGTCTCCGGGGTCATGGGGCCCGTATGCTTGGCCAATATGGTGCCGTCTGGCGCGACCAGGAAACTTTCCGGCACGCCCGATATGCCAAGATCAAGCCCAGCCTGGCCATCTGTATCGGTCAGGACCGTCACAAACGGATTGCCAAGCCTTTTTAGAAACGCGCGCGTATGGGTGGACGTGTCCTTATAAGCCACCCCGATCAGGGGCACGCCCTGGGCCTTGAGCGCCATCAAGACCGGATGCTCCTCAGCGCAAGGCGCGCACCAGGAGGCAAACATATTGACCACGACCGGGCCCGAACCGGTCACCTGACGCCGCGCATCCAACAGGCTGATCCGCTCGCCGGTTTCCAGCCGCGCCATGATCCGTGCGGGCAAGGGCTTGCCGACCAGGGCGTCAGGCTTGATCTGGGGATCGCGGTGCAGGCCATAGGCCAAGAACAATAAAGCCAAGGCGGCGAGTGCTAAGAGCGGCAAGAGGCTGAACATCCGCTTCATGGCGCGGGCTTTTCACCCGGTTGCGCCCGCGCGGCCTCAAGCACCTGGACCTTTTTTTGCCAATAGCGCGCGCGCAGCAGGCTGTCGGCCACCATCCAGGCCAATACCGCCGCCGTTACGGCAAGCGCTGGCCAGATAAAGATCGCATATTTGCCATAGTCCAGACTGGTCATGCTCATCCCGCCGCCTGAAGGGCCAGGCTTTGCGCCCGCTTGCGCCAGACCTCGGCCCGAATCCGCACCAGCCACAGCGCGCCAAACAGGGCCATATAGGCAAGTGCCATAACGCCGAGTGGCCATAGAAACTCGGGCGGCAGACTTGGTCCGCCTTTGCGAAACACAGAGGCTGGCTGGTGCAAGGTGTTCCACCAATCGACCGAAAACTTGATGATCGGCAGATTGATCAGGCCCACCAGCGCCAATATGCCACTGGCACGCGCGGCGCGGGTCTCGTCATCAATCGCCGCCTGCAGGGCCATATAGCCGATATAGAACAAGAACAGCACCAGGACCGAGGTCACGCGCGCATCCCAGACCCACCAGGTCCCCCACATGGGCCGACCCCACAACATGCCGGTAATCAGGGCAAGCGCCGTAAAACCTGCCCCAAGCGGCGCGCAGGCGCGGGCAGCGGCATCGGCCAGCACATGGCGAAACACCAGCCCCACCAGGCTGGCCGCGCCCAAACAGGCATAACAAAACATGGCCATATAGGCGGCGGGCACATGGATGAACATCAGCCGCACGGTCGCGCCTTGCTGATAATCCTCTGGCGCCGAAAAGCTGAGCCAAAGGCCCCAGCCTAGAAGGCCAGCGGCAATGACCGCAAGAACCGGCGCAGCCCAGCGGGAAAAGGCCATAAAGCGTTGGGGATTGGCGAGCGCTTGAAACATGTGTCCTCGATACGACTCAAGACCTAGATCGGCAAGGTGCTTCAGGAAAGTGCATTGCGACACGCTGCCGCCATGGCCAAGGGGCCAAGGGCAAGGGCTGCCAGACTATAGGCGGACAAAAAGCTCAGCGCCGGTCGCCAGTCTAGCCCGCTGGCATAGGCATCAATCACACCGGCGCCAAAAATCACTGGGGGTGCAAACAAGGGCAGCACAATTACCGCAATCAGCACGCCGCCGCGCCGACTGCCAAGGCTTAAGGCCGCGCCTATGCCGCCGGTAAAGGAAAGACCAAGCCCCCCGATCAGGGCGCTGGTAAAAATCATCGGCACCAGGCTGAGACCTGCCCCCAAGGCCACCGCCACCACAGGGGCCAGCAAGGCCAGCGGCGCACCATTGGCCAACCACTGGGCCAGGCCCTTGGCCAGGGCCACAGCCTCCAGCGGTGCTGGGCCAAGCGCTAAAAGGTCTAGGGTTCCATCCTCAAAATCACGCTCAAACAGCCGCTCCAGCGATAAGAGGCTGGCAAGCGCCAAGGCCAGCCAGGCGGCCCCTGGGGCCACAGACGCCAGCCGCGCGGGTGAAGCGCCCACAGCCAAGGGCAAGAGCGTCGCCACACAGGCAAAAAAGGTCAGGGCCAGTACCGGCCCGCCGCCGCGGCCCCAGGTTTGGCCAAGCTCGCGTCGAAACAAGATCCACAGCCCGCTCATGAAAACACCAGATCCAGCCGCCGCACCGGTATGGGCAAGGGATCATGCACGGCAGCGATAATCATACCGCCAGAGGCGAGGTGCTCGCCCATCAAATGGCCAAACAGATGCCTGCGTTCGCTATCCAAGGGGGCCATGGGCTCATCCAGCAGCCAAAGCGATCTAGGGCTGGCGACCAGTCGCGCTAAGGCCAGCCTACGCCTTTGGCCCGCTGACAGCTTACGCACCTCTAGCTCCAAGAGCCGCTCCAGATCCAAAAGGCGGCAGGCCGCCCGGGCGCTGGCCTCGGTGCCGCCGGTCCAGCGCACCTGAAATAAGAGCTCATCCCAGGCCGTACCGGCCGATTTCAAACCATCCTGATGGCCCAGCAGATGAATGCCGCTGCTTCGCGCATCCTCAGGCTCCAGATCACCCCTAGCGCCCACAAACCGTACCCAGCCCTCATGCGGCAAGATCAGACCGGCAATGGCACGCAAGAGGCTGGTCTTGCCCGCGCCATTAGCCCCGGTCAGGGCCAGGGCCTCGCCCGCGCCCAGATCAAGGCAAAGCCCGGCAAACAATAGCCGCTCGCCGCGCCGGATCGCCAGATTTTCCAGATGCAGACCTGTAATCATACACCCCTTCTAGCCCAGCTTGGCCAAAGACATAAATGCGCGATTGTGCTGCATGGACGTAAAGCACACATGGGAGTATGAACACCCGGCCGTGCAAGGTGTACGCGGCGCAGAAGCGGACGCTGTGTGTCCGGTTCAAAAGCGCGCGATCTTGTTTCCGATACTCGGGCGGCCAAGGACAGCCCCGGCTTGGGGCTCAACCAGAGGATCGATCGCCATGACGTCTCATGACAGTCTGAACACTCGCCGCGACCTGGTCGTGGGCGACAAGACCTATGCCTATTACAGCCTGCCCGCCGCAGAAGCCGCAGGTCTGGACGGAATTTCCCGCCTGCCTATGTCCATGAAGGTCTTGCTGGAAAACCTTTTGCGCAATCAAGACGGCGAAACCGTCAGCGAGGCCGACCTGCGCGCCGTGGCCGCTTGGCTGGTCAATAAGGGCACGGTCGAGCACGAGATCTCCTTCCGCCCCGCCCGGGTCTTGATGCAGGACTTTACAGGCGTCCCCGCCGTGGTCGATCTGGCCGCCATGCGCGATGCCATGACCCATCTGGGCGCGGATCCGGAAAAGATTAACCCCCTGACCCCGGTCGATCTTGTGATTGACCACTCGGTCATGGTCGATTTCTTCGGGGCCAAGGATTCGGCGACCAAGAATGTGACGCGCGAATATGAGCGTAACCTAGAGCGCTACCGCTTCCTGCGCTGGGGCTCTTCGGCCTTTAACAATTTCCGGGTTGTGCCACCGGGCACCGGTATCTGCCACCAGGTCAATCTGGAATACTTGGCCCAGACCGTCTGGACCGCCAATGAAGCGGGCGGCGCAGAAGTGGCCTATCCCGACACCGTGGTCGGCACGGACAGCCACACCACCATGATTAATGGCCTAGCCGTGCTCGGCTGGGGCGTCGGCGGGATTGAGGCTGAAGCGGCCATGCTCGGCCAGCCCATTCCCATGCTGATCCCCGAAGTGATCGGCTTCAAGCTGTTTGGCGCCATGCCCGAAGGTGCGACGGCCACGGATCTGGTGCTAACCGTCACCCAGATGCTGCGCAAAAAGGGTGTGGTTGGTAAGTTTGTTGAGTTTTATGGCGAGGGCGT